>NZ_JBEOXS010000013.1:0-159984 GCF_040296705.1 Streptomyces sp. NPDC002055 | reverse complement strand
TACATTCCGAACCCGGAAGCTAAGCCTTTCAGCGCCGATGGTACTGCAGGGGGGACCCTGTGGGAGAGTAGGACGCCGCCGAACAATCATTGAGACTCAACCCCCGGGCATGTGCCCGGGGGTTGAGTCATTTCCGGACCCGTTTCCCTGCACGCCCGGGACCGGATTCCCGTATCCCTGGGGCCCGGATTCCCGTTTCCCGCACCCAACACCGCAGCCCGATGCGGACCTTGGCAGGAGAAGAGCGGAGCTCCCGCACAGAGACCTGCGTTTAGGCTTCCCGCATGCGCTACGACGTGGTGATCTTCGACAATGACGGCGTGCTCGTGGACAGCGAGCCGCTCTCGAACGCGATCCTGGCCGGATATCTCACCGAGTCGGGCCACCCCACCACGTACGAGGAGTCGATCCGCGACTACATGGGATCGGCCATGCACCGGATCCACGACCTGGTGCGGGAGCGTTCCGGGAAGCAGTTGCCGGCCGACTTCGACGACGTCTTCCACGCCCGGGTCTTCGACGCCTTCCGCCGTGAACTCCAGGCCGTCGCAGGAGTCGAGGAGGTGCTGGAGAAGCTGACGGCGGACGGTGTCCCCTACTGCCTCGCCTCGTCCGGCAGTCATGACCGGATCCGCGTGGCCCTCCACAAGACCGGGCTGTACGACCGCTTCGGGGAGGAGCGCATCTTCAGCTCGCAGGACGTCGGGCGGGGCAAGCCGGCGCCGGACCTCTTTCTGCACGCCGCCCGCACCATGGGGGTCCGTCCCGAGCGGTGTGCCGTCGTCGAGGACAGCCCGCTCGGGGTGCAGGCCGCGGTCGCGGCCGGGATGGACGTGTACGGCTTCACCGCGATGACGCCGCCCGCCCGGTTCGAGGGACGGGCCACGGCGCTCTTCTCGGGCATGGGAGAGCTGCCGCAACTCCTGCTGTGAACGGCCTACCCAGCGGTAGCGGCGGGCCGTACGCTCCTCGGCCATGGACGCAGCGCTGCGGCACGGCAGGGTCTCGTTGACGGTCGGATTCCTCGCGCAGGGTGTGGTGTTCGCGCTCCTGGTGACCCGCATTCCGGCGATCCAGGAGCGCTACGGCATGTCCGACGCGCTGCTGCCGGTCTTCCTCGCCGCCGTTCCGGTGCTGGCGGGGGTGGGGAGCGTGGCGACCGAGGGCCTCGTCCGGAGGCTGCGGCCGAGTGCCGTGCTCCGCTGTGCGCAGCCGGTCGTGGCGCTCGCTCTGGTGGCCGTCGGCGCCGGCCGGGGCCTCCTGCAACTCATCGCGGCCCTCGCCGTGTTCGGACTAGCCCTCGGTGCGCTGGACGCCTCCATGAACATGCTCGGCGTCAGTCTTCAGCAGGCGTACGGGCGGAGCATCATGCTCGGCTTCCATGCCGCGTACAGCCTCGGCGGCATCCTCGGGGCCTCGCTCGCCTGGGTGGGTGCACAGGGGGAGTTACCGCTCGCCGCGCTCTACGGGCCGGTGGTGGTCGTGCTGATCCCGTTGGCACTCGTCGCGAGCCACTGGTACGCCGATGGGGCGCGGGCCCGCGTCCCGCGGCCCCGTGAACCCGGGTCCGCCGGCGTGCCGCTGACGGCGGGACAGAGCGACGGCGCCGCGCGGGAGTCCGTACCGTCGCCCGTCGCGATGCGGGTGCTGATGCCCCTGTGCCTGGTGATGGCCTGTGTCTACATCGGTGACTCCACGGTGGCCAACTGGAGCGCGAAGTACCTCCAGGACGTGCTCGGCAGCTCCGAGCAGCTGGCCACCGTCCCCTACAACGTCTACATGGTCACCACGCTCCTCGGACGGGCGGTCGGCGACCGCGGGGTACGGCGCTTCGGCGCGGTGCCGGTGGTGCGCGGCGGGACGGTGCTGGCGGCCGCGGGCTTCGCCGTGGTCGCCCTGGCACCCGGGGCGGCGGTCGGGATGGCCGGCTTCACGCTGCTCGGGCTGGGGCTCTGTGTGATCGTTCCGCAGACCTTCGCGGCCGCGGGGCGCCTCTTCCCCGGCTCGTCGGACGCCGCCGTCGCCCGGCTGAACATCTTCAACTATGTCGGCTTCCTGGTCGGCTCACCGCTCGTGGGCGTGCTGGGGGACGCCTGGAGCTACCGCGGGGCGATGCTCGTGCCGATGGTCCTGGTGCTGGTGACACTCCTGTACGCCAGTTCGTTCGGCGCCGAATCGACCCGATACGGTGGCGAGCATGAGCGGCCGCGCACAGCTGATGTGGGACGAGGCAGTAACGGGCTATGACTTCGGGCCCGGGCACCCGATGGATCCGGTGCGGCTGGGGCTGACCATGCGCCTGGTCGAGGCGTTCGGTCTGGACCGGGCGCTGGACGTGGCGTCCGCCAAGTCCGCCGGCGACTCCACGCTGCGGCTCGTGCACCGCTCGGACTACATCGACGCCGTGCGGCGCGCGTCGGCCGACCCGAAGTCCGCCGAGGCGTCGTACGGCCTGGGGACCGAGGACGACCCCGCGTTCGCCGGCATGCACGAGGCGTCGGCGCTGATCGCCGGGCAGTCGGTCGGGGCGGCGGAGGCCGTCTGGCGCGGTGAGGTGCAGCACGCGGTGAACTTCGCCGGCGGACTGCACCACGCGATGCCCGGCGGGGCGGCCGGGTTCTGCATCTACAACGACGCGGCGCTGGCCATCGCCCGGCTGCTGGAGCTGGGGGCCGAGCGCGTCGCCTATGTGGACGTGGACGTGCACCACGGCGACGGCGTCCAGGCCGCCTTCTGGGACGACCCGCGCGTGCTGACCGTCTCGCTCCACGAACACCCCCGGACGCTCTTCCCGCAGACGGGCTGGCCCGAGGAGACGGGCGGCACGGCCGCCGAGGGCAGCGCGGCCAACATCGCGCTCCCGGCGGGGACCGGGGACGAGGGCTGGCTGCGGGCGTTCCACGCGGTGGTGCCGGAGCTGATCGAGGCGTTCGCGCCGCAGGTGCTGGTGACCCAGCACGGGGCGGACACGCACTTCGAGGACCCGCTCGCCCACCTCGCGGTCAGCCTGGACGCCCAGCGGGCGGTGGCGGAGTCCTGTCACGACCTGGCCCACCGGCACGCCGACGGCCGCTGGGTGGCGCTGGGCGGGGGCGGATACGCGGTCGTGGAGGTCGTGCCCCGCTCCTGGACGCATCTGGTGGCGATCGCCGCCGGACGCCCGATCGCACCGACCACCGAGGTGCCGGAGGAGTGGCGGCACCATGTGTACGCCAAGACGCGGCAACCGGCCCCGTACCGGATGACGGACGGGCGGGAACCGCACTGGCGGGACTTCGAAGGCGGCGGTTACGACCCGGCGGACCGGCTGGACCAGGCGATCCTGGCCACGCGCCGCGCGGTGTACCCGTCCCACGGGCTGCTGCCGTAGACCCGTCACCGTCGTGGCTCCGCCCGTGCCGTAGTCCGTCACCGCCGCAGCCCGGCCACTGCGTCCCGGTGCCGCCATGGCACCGTCACCGCCATGTCCCCGTGACTGCCACGCCCCTGTCCCCTGCCGCGGGGGCCCTCTTGTGGCCGGCATCGTGGGCGTGTTGAGTGCTGGAGCGCTGCGTGCCCATCTGCCGGAGGCCCGGTTGGCGGGGTCCATGGCGACCTCACGGGAGACCGGCCCGCGGAGCCACCGGCTCGTCGCCGCCCGTGACCCGAGGGTGCTGCTCGGGCTCGGTCCGGAACGGACCTGGCGGCAGCCGGAACCGCTGCGGCTGATGGCCGGCCGGTGCGGTGTCCCGGGCGACCCGGAGCCGGCGTCCGGGCCCGACCGGATCGACCCCGACCGCACCCCGGCCGATCTCGGGGCGTTCGCCGACCGGCTCCGCGCCGCTGCCCGCGCCCGTGCGCGTGTCCTGCTCGGCACCGGCCACCCGCACCGTCTCCTGGGCTTCTACGCCGCGTTGGCCCGCTCTCTCTCGGCGGCGGGATGCCCCGATCTCACCCCGGCGCAGGGGCGATGTATCGACATAACGACCCGGTTCGGGGTACGCACCCGCACCCTCGCCTACGCACGAGGGGACGCGTCGGTGTGCGCGGGGCGGGGCGCCGCGGAGGGCTGTGGAACCGGCGTGCACACCCACTCCCCGCTCCCGGTTCGGACCGCCCTCGGGGCCGCCGCCGACGCCGGAGGGCTCCTCCCCGCGCTCGTCGTCGGGGACCACGGCTGGGTCTGCGGAGCAGGTCAGCCGGGGATCGAGGCCATCGGCCCGGCCGGCACGGACGACCCGGCGCTGTTCGTCGGCGAGGCCGAGGACCGGGTGGCGGTGGCTGTTCCGCTTGATGACGCTGTGCGGTCCGGTTACTACCGACCGCTTACTCGCTATGTACTCAATCGAGCGTGTCTGTCACAGTAGGCGGCCGATCGCTACTCCTCTTCCCCACTTGCATCACACGCCCCTAATCTGGGGAGGAGCGCACAGCGACGCGAAGTCACCGGAGGGGAAGCCGGTGACCGTCATGTGCGGAAGGTTCAGGTGTGTCATGGCTGCTGGCGAGAGGCCTCTGAACGAGGTGCAGTTCCTGACTGTGGCGGAAGTCGCCACAGTGATGCGCGTATCCAAGATGACCGTGTACCGGCTGGTGCACAGCGGTCATCTGCCTGCGATCAGGGTGGGGAGGTCCTTCCGGGTGCCGGAGCAGGCGGTGCACGACTACCTCCGCGAGTCCTATGTGGGGGTGGAGACCGCCTGAGGGTGACCCGCGGATTACGCTCCTCAGTCGGCGCCGGGTAGGCTGGGCCGACGTAGGTAGTGTGGGCTCGGACGCCCCGCACCGAGTGATTCGAAGTGAGCGAGGGTAGTCGTGGGCTCTGTTATCAAGAAGCGGCGCAAGCGGATGGCGAAGAAGAAGCACCGCAAGCTGCTCAAGCGCACCCGCGTTCAGCGTCGCAACAAGAAGTAAGCGAACGCCGAGCGTGACACGCCGCCCTCCTGCCGTTCCGGTGGGAGGGCGGCGTCGTCGTATCGGGGGAAGAGCGTCCGGCATCCGGCCGAAATGTAGCTCTGTGCATCCTTCGGTCACCACAGCGCAACAACCACCCGATACGGTGACCGCTGCGGGAAGAAACACGCCAGCCGCGATCCGGATGTGGAAGGAAGGCGCTGAATCTTGGGCAAAGTCGTGCTCGTCACCGGTGTCGCCCGGCAGCTCGGGGGACGATTCGTACGACGCATCCAGCGGGAGCCCGGTGTCGACCGGGTGATCGGAGTGGACGCGGTGCGGCCCGAGCACCATCTCGGCAGCGCGGACTTCGTCCGGGCCGACATCCGCCAGCCCACCATCGCCAAGGTCCTCGCCGAGCACACGGTCGACACCGTGGTGCACATGGACGTCACCGGCACCCCGCTGGGCACCCGCGGCAGCCGGAGCACGATCAAGGAAACGAACGTCATCGGCACCATGCAGCTGCTCGGCGCGTGCCAGAAGGCGCCCTCCGTGCAGCGGCTCGTGGTCAAGTCCAGCACCAGCGTGTACGGCTCGGCGCCGCGTGACCCCGCCGTCTTCACCGAGAGCACGCCGCCCAAGTCCCTGCCCAGCGGTGGCTTCGCCAAGGACGCCGTCGAGGTCGAGGGGTACGTCCGCGGCTTCGCCCGCCGCCGCCCCGACGTCGCCGTCTGCGTACTGCGGTTCGCCAACATCCTCGGGCCCCGGGCCGAGTCCCCGCTCATCGACTACTTCTCCCTGCCGGTGCTGCCCACCGTGTTCGGGTACGACCCGCGGCTGCAGTTCGTGCACGAGGACGACGTCGTCGAGGTGCTGCGGATCGCCTCGTCCGAACCGCGCCGCGGCACGCTCAACAGCGGCACCTTCAACATCGCCGGCGACGGAGTGCTGCTGCTGTCGCAGACCGCGCGGCGGCTCGGCCGTCCCACGGCGCCCGTGCTGCTCCCGGCCGTCACCTGGGTCGGCTCCGCGCTCCGCTCCATCGGCATGACCGACTTCTCCCCGGAGCAGCTCCGGCTGCTGACCCACGGCCGGGTGGTGCAGACCACGCAGATGCGGGAGACGCTGGGGTTCCGGCCGGAGTACACGACCGCCGAGACCTTCGCCGACTTCGCCCGCAGCCGCGGCCCCGGGCTGCTGCCGCCCGAGACCCTCGCCCGTACCGTCGACCGGCTCGCGGACCTCGTCTCCGCCGGCCCCAGTGAGGAGCGCACCTGACATGGCCGACGCCAAGGTCATTCCCTTCGGTGACGACCCGAGGTCGCGGCGCGGCAAGCCCAAGCCGAAGTCCCGGGTGAACGGGCGTGCGTCGGGGCCGCTGGCGCCCGTCCCCGAGCAGGCCGTGTCCCCCGATGCGGCGGCCGCGGCGGCCGGGGACGGGCCGCGGAGCGGCCCGTGGGAGCGCCGGCTCGCGCACGGGCTGTCGTTCCTGCGCCGCCGGGTCACCGGGGACTACGAGGTCGACGACTTCGGCTACGACGAGGAGCTCACCGACCAGGTCCTGATGTCCATGCTCCGCCCGGTGTACGACAAGTACTTCCGCGTCGAGGTGAAGGGCATCGAGAACATTCCGGACACCGGTGGCGCGCTGATCGTCGCCAACCACTCCGGGACCCTGCCGCTGGACGGGCTGATGCTCCAGGTCGCGGTGCACGACCACCACCCCGCCGACCGTCATCTGCGGCTGCTCGCCGCCGATCTCGTCTTCATGCTGCCCGTCGTCAACGAGCTGGCGCGCAAGGCGGGCCACACCCTGGCGTGCTCCGAGGACGCCCAGCGGCTGCTGGAGCGCGGCGAGGTGGTCGGGGTCATGCCGGAGGGCTTCAAGGGCATCGGCAAGCCCTTCTCCGAGCGGTACAAGCTGCAGCGCTTCGGGCGGGGCGGGTTCGTCTCCACCGCGCTGCAGGCGGGGGCGCCGATCGTGCCGTGCTCGATCGTCGGCGCGGAGGAGATCTACCCGATGATCGGGAACGCCAAGACGCTCGCGCGGCTGCTCGGCTTCCCGTACTTCCCGCTGACGCCGACGTTCCCCTGGCTCGGCCCGCTCGGTGCCGTACCGCTGCCGACGAAGTGGACGATCCAGTTCGGCGAGCCGATTCCGACGGACGGCTATCCGCTGGAGGCGGCCGAGGACCCGATGCTGATGTTCAACCTGACCGACCAGGTCCGGGAAACGATTCAGCACACGCTGTACAAGCTGCTCGTCCAGCGGCGGTCGGTCTTCTTCTGACCTGTTCTTCCGGCCTGAGTCCGGTACCCGGGCGGCGGACGGCCGGGAACGCCGTGTCCGGCAGGGCCGTTCGCCGGATGTGGCAAACGACATCATCTTCATCGCGGGCACCCTCGCAGCCCTGGGCGCCGCCGGGTTCCTCGCCGATCGCCTGCTGTTATGGATGGAGCGCCGCGGCTGGATCTACTGGCGCAAGCGCAAGGGGCTGTCGGGGATCGGCGCCGACTTCCTGCAGGGCACCAGTCCGCAGGCGCAGGCCAACAAGAGGGCCATGGAGCAGGAACGCGTCCGCAAGAACGTCCGCCCCGCGGAGGAGCCGCCGTTCTCGGTGGATCTGGACGCCGGCGTGGTCCGGCTGCGCCGGCCCGAGGGCAGAGGCGGCGCAGGTCGCGAGGACGGCAGCGGGCGCGGGAGCGCTGCCCACGCTGACACCGGCTCCTGGTCCGGGGGCGGCGGCCGGTCCGGGGCCGATCACTGACGGACGCCCTGAACGCCTTGGCGCCGTGCCTCCGCACAGCCCCCGCCCCGGAGCGCAGCCGCTCTCTATGGAAGACGCCCGTATGCAGCCGCCCGGGCACAGCCGGCATGGCGAACGGCGCCCGGTCCTCCGGCGCCGTAGCGCGGGGGACCGGACGCCGTCCGGAGAGCGGGAACCGCCGGGCGAGGGGCGGCAGGCGCGGTGCTGCCTACCGGGCGTCCTCGCCCTCGATGCCCAGGCCCGGCAGCAGGCCGGGCAGTACGGGCGGCAGGGTGACGTCCGGCTTGGCCGGGGCGCTGCCCTTGCCGCTGTCCCGGCCGGAGGGCGACGGGCTGGCCTTCGGCGGGTCGAGCAGATCGTCGGCGCCGTCGATGAGCCCGCCCTCGGACTGTCGCGACTCCGACGGGTGCGGCTTGCTCTCCTTGCCGCGCCGCCGCTCGGACGGGGCGTCGGTCGCGGGCTCGGACTGCCGTGACCGGCTGTGCGAACCGGTCGGGCCCGAGGAGCGGCCGGAGTCCGTCCGGGCGTCGTCCCCGCCGGGCGGGGTGGGGAGGAGCGACTTCAGGGGGCCGACCTCCTCGTCCATCGCGTCGAAGACCGAATTCACCTGGTCGCCCACGTCCGTGAGCTGGGCGGGCAGCCGGTCGCGGAGCTCCCGCCAACTGCGCCGGTGCGAGGCCGAGAAGGACTCCAGGGTCTGGATCGGGCCCAGCGAGCCGTCCTGCGCGTAGGCCTGGGACAGCAGCCGGTGCCCCTCCGAGGCGTCGTGCCGCATGCCGGAGAGTGCCCGGCGGACCTCGCCCAGCGACTCGTGGTCGAGGTCACCGGCGCGGCCGCGCTCCATGAGCCTGCGGGCCTCGTACATCCGCGTCGAGGCCTGGTCCAGATACACCTTGCCCCGGTCGGAATCGCCGTCCGCCAGGCCGCGCTTCATGTCCTCCATGCCGCGCTTGAGCCCGTACAGCGAATCCCCGGGCAGGGCGTCGGAGCTGGCCGCGGCCACACCGCTGAACGCCCCGGCCGCGACACCGACCGTCAGCCCGCCCGCGGCGAGCCCCTTCGACCAGCGGGACCGCGGACGGAGCGACCGGCCCGGTCCGGCCCGGTGGGCGCCCTTGCCGGAGTGCTGGCCGGAGCGCTGGCCGGGCAGTGCCGGGCCCTCGCTCGCGGTGCCCTCGGCGAGCATCGCCTCCATGGCAGCGACCAGTTGTGCCCGCTGCACCGTCCTGACGTCCGGATCCAGCTCCGGCTTCGGCAGCCGACCGAGCCCGCCCGCCAGGGCGAGCAGCTGGTCCTGCCGGATGTCCGCCGTGGCGTCGGACCGCTCGGCCGTCCTGTCCTGGTGAGCCTGCTCGTCCAGGACGTGGGCGAAGGCGTTCGCCCGCCGGTGCGCCGATACGTTTGCGATCACAGGCGGCACCTCCTCTCGTCATCACCCTCGACTCCCCGGCATGGATGGAAGGTTGCGCACCTTGAGCGCAACCACTCGATCGAGTGAGCAGAAGCGATCAGGGGACGACTAGAGGGAGCCTGCAATCCGGACAACGAGCAGCTCGGCAGTCGGGTTACGCGCGGACGATGATCGGACCGGGGGGTCATGTTGGGTCACCGTAGGGGTTGTCGTGGTGGTCAGCGGGCGTCGTCGGGGAGCAGCCGCGCCAGCGTCCGGACGGCCCGGTACTGGAGCGTCTTGATCGCGCCTTCGTTCTTCCCCATCACCCGGGCGGTCTCCGCGACCGACAGGCCCTGGAGGAACCGCAGGGTCACGCACTCCTGTTGCTGCGGGTTGAGCTTGCGGACGGCCTCCAGCAGGGCCGCGTTGGACAGCGATTCGAGGACCGAGTCCTCGGGGCTGCGCTCGACCTCGTTGGCGTCGAGCATCTCGCCGGTGGTGATCTCGAGGCGGAACCGGCTGGACTTGAAGTGGTCGGCGACGAGGTTGCGGGCGATCGTCACCAGCCAGGCGCCGAAGTCGCGGCCCTGCCAGGTGAAGGTGCCGATCCGGCGCAGGGCGCGCAGGAACGTCTCGCTGGTGAGGTCCTCCGCGGTGGCCTTGCCGCCCACCCGGTAGTAGATGTACCGGTACACGGTGTCGGCGTACTGGTCGTAGAGGCGGCCGAAGGCCTCGGCCTCGCCGGCCTGGGCGCGTTCGACGAGGTCCATCATGCGACGGCTGTCGCTGTCGGCGGCTGGGCGGCGAGCGGCGGGGGCGCCGGTCCGGGTGCGTCGGCCGACCGCGGCGGTGCGCTCGGCGAGGGCATAGGCGGGGCCGACGGGTCCGGTGGGTCCGGCGGCAGGGACAGGCACGGCGAAGGCGGGGACGGCGTACGCGGCAGGGACGAAGCCGCGCAGATGGTCGGCGACCGTCGCGCGGAGCGTAGCCAGGCCCGAGGCGTCAACCCCGACGTGTGGGTACACGGGACTCCCAGAGGCAGAGCTTCCATCACGTGCAGTACGGATACATTCACCCGTCGTAGCGACGTGCGGGTACCCGTTTGCGTCTGAGGAGAATAACGCTTCGTACAGGCAGTGCTACACCGAGTTGCTCAAATCACCGCTTCGGAGCGCTCTGTTATGGATTGATGACCGATTGCGTAGAGAACGCAGTGCGCAGAGCGATCGATTCGCTGCGCAAATTGCTCGATCGCGGGTCAACTTGTGGCGATGCGGCGGCATTGGGACTGGCGGGGAGCCGCGGGGGGTAAGAAGGCCGGAATGGCCGCGCGTCGCACCGGCGCAGCACGGCCGGGCCGGAGCGGGCGGTGCGGTCCGCGGGGTCGTTGCCCTGAGTGCGGCCGGATCTCCGGGCGGAGCGGGGCAGTTCCTCGTCGTTGCAGGCCGGTCCGGCGGGGCGGTGACCGGACCGTCGCGGTCGGGGACCGGCGGCGGGGTGCGAAGAGGGTGCGTCAGCGGCGGCGGCGCTGGAGGGCGACCGCGGCGGCCGCTCCGCCGGCCAGCGCACCGACTCCGGCGGCGGCCGGGATGCCGACCTTCGCCGCCTTGCGGCCCGTGCGGTAGTCGCGCAGCCGCCAGCCGTGCTCGCGGGCGTGCTTGCGCAACCGCGTGTCCGGGTTGATCGCGTACGGGTGCCCGACGATCGACAGCATCGGGATGTCGTTGGCGGAGTCGCTGTACGCGGCGCAGCGCGAGAGGTCGAGCCCCTCCGCGCCGGCCAGGGCCCGTACCGCCTCGGCCTTCGCGGGGCCGTGCAGCGGTTCGCCGACGAGCTTGCCGGTGTAGATGCCGTCGAGGGACTCGGCGACGGTGCCCAGCGCGCCGGTCAGGCCGAGCCGGCGGGCGATGATCGTCGCGGTCTCCACCGGGGCGGCGGTGACCAGCCAGACCTTCTGGCCCGCGTCGAGGTGGGCCTGGGCGAGGGCGCGGGTGCCCGGCCAGATCCGCTCCGCCATGTACTCGTCGTAGATCTCCTCGCCCATCTCCATGAGCTCGGAGACCCGGTGGCCCTTCACGATGGACAGCGCGCTGTTGCGGGCGTCCTCCATGTGCGCCGGGTCCTCCACGCCCGCCAGCCGGAACCACGCCTGCTGCCAGGCGAAACGGGCCAGTTCGCGCTTCTGGAAGAAGCGTCGCTTGTAGAGGCCGCGGCCGAAGTGGAAGAGGGCCGCGCCCTGCATGACGGTGTTGTCGAGGTCGAAGAAGGCGGCGGCCAGGTGGTCCCCCGCGACGGGGAACTCCGGCTCGCCGGCGGCCTCGGCGCTCTCGCTCCCGGCGTCCCGCGCGGCGTCGAGCGAGGACTTGCGGGCTGCCTCGGCAGCCGCTTCGCCTGCCAGCACGCTGCGTGCCGTGGCGGAGCGCCTTCGCGGTGTGAGCCATCCCAGTGCGGCCATGACGTGAGCATAGCCAGTGACCTCCCCCAAACCGGAGTCGGGAGGATTCGGGCGCGTGAACTTCCTGCGGCGTTTCTGTTTCCGGTCCGTGTGTCCGCTGTGCCGGTGTGTGACCACCGGCAGCCGTCGCCGGACGGGCCTCAGCCGCCCAGGGCCGTGCGCAGCCGCTTCGGGTCGACCCGCCAGAAGTCGTGCTGGGCGCCGTCGACGAGGACGACCGGGATCTGCTCCCAGTACTTGCGGTGCAGGTCCGCGTCCTCGGTGATGTCCTTCTCCTCCCAGGCCGCCCCCAGCTCGGTGCAGACGGAAGAGATCACCTCCCGGGCGTCGTCGCAGAGGTGGCAGCCCGGTTTGCCGATCAGGGTGACGGTGCAGTCGGCGGGGTTCTTGCGGGGCGTGCGGCGCAGCAGCGGGCTCATGACTGCATTGTGCAGCGCGCGGACGTGCGCCGGGGAGCGGCCTCCGGTTGGATGGCGGCATGGACGATTCGGGTGGTTCGGGGGCGAAGTCGTAGGGAACGTGGCCACGCACCCCTGCCGGCCGCGGGTCCGTCCCGGCGGCCGGGGGTGGGGGTCCTCTCCCGGCGGCGACCGGGGGAGATCCGCATTGTGGGCGGTTCCGCGATCATGCGATCGATACGCGTGACCCCGGTCACTTTGGTCGGACAAAGCGGACACCATCTTTGTGCACGCGTTCACAAAGACATAGCCTGCTGTCGACGGGGTGGCCCTGGGACGTGTGGCCGCCTGCAGCCCCGCTCTACCCGCAGGAGCACCGTGGCAACTGGCCGAACTCACCGACCGGCGACCCGTAGCCGAGGGATTCCCGAGGCCACCGTCGCCCGGCTTCCGCTGTATCTGCGTGCGCTGACGGCGCTGTCCGAGCGTTCGGTTCCGACGGTCTCGTCGGAGGAGCTCGCGACCGCGGCCGGGGTGAACTCCGCCAAGCTCCGCAAGGACTTCTCCTACCTCGGCTCGTACGGCACGCGTGGTGTCGGCTACGACGTCGAGTACCTCGTCTACCAGATCTCGCGCGAGCTCGGCCTGACCCAGGACTGGCCGGTCGTGATCGTCGGTATCGGTAACCTCGGCGCCGCCCTCGCGGGCTACGGCGGCTTCGCCTCCCGCGGCTTCCGGGTCGCCGCGCTGATCGACGCCGATCCGGCCATGGCCGGCAAGCCGATCGCCGGGCTGCCCGTCCGCCACACCGACGAGCTCGAAGCGATCATCAACGACAACGGCGTCTCCATCGGGGTCATCGCCACCCCGGCCGGCGCCGCCCAGCAGGTCTGCGACCGGCTCGTCACCGCCGGCGTGACCTCCATCCTCAACTTCGCCCCCACCGTGCTGTCGGTGCCGGACGGGGTGGACGTCCGCAAGGTCGACCTCTCGATCGAACTCCAGATCCTCGCCTTCCACGAGCAGCGGAAGGCCGGCGAGGACGGTGCGCACGAGGGCGCCGTGGCGCCGCCGCCGCTGCGCGCCGGAGCCGACGGGGGCCGGAAGGGGCCCGACGGGGACGTGCCCGCCGTGATGCCGGCATGAGTCTTCTGGTCGTCGGGCTGAGCCACCGCAGCGCGCCGGTGAGCGTGCTGGAGCGGGCCGCCCTCGCCGCCGACACGCAGGCCAAGCTGCTGCAGGACACCCTCGCCGCCGAGCCGGCGGCCGAGGCCGCGGTGCTCGCCACCTGCAACCGCATCGAGCTCTACGCCGACGTGGACAAGTTCCACGCCGGTGTCGCCGAGCTGTCCACGCTGCTCTCCGTGCACTGCGGGGTCGGCATCGACGAGCTCACCCCGTACCTCTACGTGCACTACGAGGACCGGGCCGTCCACCACCTGTTCTCGGTGGCCTGCGGCCTGGACTCGATGGTCGTCGGCGAGGGCCAGATCCTCGGCCAGATGAAGGACGCCCTCGCGCTCGGCCAGGAGCTGCACAGCGCCGGGCGGCTGCTGAACGACCTGTTCCAGCAGGCGCTGCGGGTCGGCAAGCGGGCGCACAGCGAGACCGGGATCGACCGGGCCGGCCAGTCGTTGGTCACCTTCGGTCTCGAACAGCTCGCCGCGGGCGGCCCCGTCGAGCCGTGGGCGTCCGGCAAGCGCGCCCTGGTGATCGGCGCCGGATCGATGTCCTCGCTGGCCGCGACCACGCTCGCCCGCGCGGGCGTCGTGGAACTGGTGATCGCCAACCGAACGATCGACCGCGCCGAGCGGCTGGCCGCCGCGCTCGCCGACCAGACCGGTCCCGGCCTCACGGCGCGCGCCGTACCGATGGACGAGGTCCCCGGCGAGCTGTCCCGCGCCGACCTCACCGTCTCCTGCACCGGCGCGACCGGGCTGGTGCTCACCGGCGAGGCCGTGGCCACCGCGGTCGCGGAGCGCGCCGGGGAGAGCTTCCTGCTCGACCTGGCGATGCCGCGCGACATCGACCCGGCGGCGCACCGCGTCGACGGCGTCCGGCTGGTGGACATAGAAACCCTCGCCGAGGCCTCCGCCGACGCTCCCATGGCCGCCGATGTGGACCGGGTCCGGGGCATCGTCTCCGAGGAAGTCGCCGCGTTCGGCGCCGCTCAGCGTGCCGCCCACATCACCCCCACCGTCGTCGCCCTGCGGACCATGGCCGCCGACGTCGTCGCGAGCGAGATCGCCCGCCTCGACGGCCGCCTCCCCGGACTGGACGACAAGCAGCGCGCCGAGATCACCCAGACCGTGCGCCGCGTCGTCGACAAGCTGCTGCACGCGCCCACCGTGCGGGTCAAGCAGCTCGCGGGCGAGCCCGGCGGCGCCGGGTACGCGGACGCGCTGCGGGAACTCTTCGACCTCGACCCGCAGGCGGTCGCCGCCGTCAGCCGGGCCGACAGCACCGACCCCGGGCAGGAGCGGGCATGAACGACACCACCACCCCCGCCACCACCGCGCGCGAAGCGGCCGGCTCCGGCAGCGGTCCGCTGCGCCTGGGCACCCGCCGCTCCACCCTGGCCATGGCCCAGTCCGGGCAGGTCGCGGACGCCGTCCGCCGGCTCACCGGACGCCCGGTCGAGCTGGTCGAGATCACCACGTACGGCGACACCTCCCGGGAGCAGCTGGCGCAGATCGGCGGCACCGGGGTCTTCGTGACCGCGCTGCGCGACGCGCTGCTGCGCGGCGAGATCGACTTCGCCGTGCACTCGCTCAAGGACCTGCCGACCACGCAGCCCGAGGAGCTCGTGGTCGCCGCCGTGCCGCCGCGCGAGGACCCGCGGGACGCCCTCGTCGCCCGCGACGGCCTCACCTTCGAGCAGCTGGCGGACGAGGCCCGGAAGGCTCCGGTCCGCATCGGCACCGGCTCCCCGCGCCGGATGGCGCAGCTCAACGCGTGGGCCCGCACCCTGGGCCGCGACATAGAAACCGTTCCGATACGCGGCAACGTCGACACCCGTATCGGATACGTGCGCTCCGGCAAGCTGGACGGCGTCGTCCTCGCCGCCGCCGGGCTCACCCGGATCGGCCGTATCGACGAGGCGACTGAGAAGCTGCCCGTCGACAACGTCCTGCCCGCCCCCGGCCAGGGGGCACTGGCGGTCGAGTGTTCCGCGTCCGACGCGGGCCTCGCCGCCCGGCTCGCCGAGCTCGACGACCCGTACACCCGGGCCGCCGTGACCGCCGAGCGATCCCTGCTCGCCGCCCTGGAGGCCGGCTGCAGCGCACCTGTGGGGGCGCTGGCCGACCTTCTGGCCGACGGGCAGGTTGTCACCGAAATGCGCCTGCGCGGCGTCGTCGGCACGACCGACGGCAAGACGCTGGTGCAGCTGTCCACCACCGCTCCCGTACCCGCGTCTCACGACGACGCCCTGCAGCTCGGCAGTGAACTCGCCGCCGAACTGCTCGCCAAGGGTGCGGCCGGTCTGATGGGGGAGCGAGCACTTTGAGCCCCACTGCCGCAAAGATCCAACGAGCACCACAGGCTGGTCTCGGTCACGTCACCTTCCTCGGTGCCGGACCCGGAGATCCGGGACTGCTGACGCTGCGCGCCGTCGAGGCGCTGGCGACCGCGGACACCCTGGTCGCCGATCCCCAGGTGCTCGACGTGGTGCGTACGCACGCCAGGGCAGGGGTGGACATCCCGCAAGCGGGGCATGACGCGTCGTCAGCCCCTGCGACGGAGCCCGCCTCAGGGGATGCCGCCAATCTTGTCATGGGGGCCGCACGGGGCGGCAAGCGGGTCGTGCGGGCGGTCGCGGGCGACCCCGGCATGGACTGCGACGCCGCCGCCGAGATGCTGGCCTGCGCCGCCGAGAACATTCCGTTCGAGGTGGTGCCCGGCGTGGCGACCGCGGTGGGTGTACCCGCGTACGCCGGTGTGCCGCTGCGCAACGGGACGGGCGCCGACGTCCGCTTCCTGGACGCCCGGACCGCCACCGACCGGTCCTGGAGCGAGGTCGGCACCAGCGACGCCACCGCCGTCGTCTCGACCACGCTGGACTCGGTCGCCTCGGCCGCCGGTGAACTCGTCGCCGCCGGGCGGAAGCCGGACACCCCGATGACGGTCACCGTCGCCGGCACGACCACCCGGCAGCGCACCTGGACCGCCACGCTGGGCACGGTCGCCCAGGTGCTGAAGTCCGCGAAGGTGCTGCCGTCGCCGGACGGCGGGCAGTCCGTGATAGCCGTCGTCGGCGAGCACAGTGCCGCGGAACGGCGCGACCAGCTCTCCTGGTTCGAGTCGAAGCCGCTGTTCGGCTGGAAGGTCCTGGTCCCGCGGACCAAGGAGCAGGCGGCCTCGCTCTCCGACCAGCTGCGCAGCTACGGCGCGGTGCCGCACGAGGTGCCCACCATCGCCGTCGAGCCGCCGCGCACCCCGCAGCAGATGGAGCGCGCGGTCAAGGGCCTGGTCACCGGCCGCTACGAGTGGATCGCCTTCACCTCGGTCAACGCGGTGAAGGCCGTCCGGGAGAAGTTCGAGGAGTACGGGCTCGACGCCCGCGCCTTCGCCGGGATCAAGGTCGCGGCCGTGGGCGAGCAGACCGCCAAGGCGCTGGTCGACTTCGGTGTGAAGCCGGATCTGGTGCCCAGCGGCGAGCAGTCGGCGGCAGGCCTGCTGGAGGACTGGCCGCCGTACGACCCGGTCTTCGACCCGATCGACCGGGTGTTCCTGCCGCGCGCCGACATCGCCACCGAGACCCTGGTGGCCGGTCTGATCGAGCTGGGCTGGGAGGTGGACGACGTCACGGCCTACCGGACCGTGCGCGCCTCGCCGCCGCCGGCCGAGACCCGTGAGGCGATCAAGGGCGGCGGGTTCGACGCGGTCCTGTTCACCTCGTCCTCCACGGTGCGGAACCTCGTCGGCATCGCCGGCAAGCCGCACAACGTCACCGTCATCGCCTGCATCGGCCCGGCCACCGCGAAGACCGCGGAGGAGCACGGCCTGCGCGTGGACGTCCTGTCGCCCGAGCCGTCGGTGCACAAGCTGGCCGAGGCGCTCGCGGACTTCGGCGCCCAGCGCCGGGACGCCGCCGTCGAGGCGGGCGAACACGTCACCAGGCCGAGCGAGCGCCGGCCCGGATCGCGCAGGAGGCGCACGTGAGTGTTTACGGACGCTTTCCCGGGGCCCGTCCCCGACGGCTCCGTACCACCCCGGCCATGCGACGGATGGTCGCCGAGACCCGGCTGCACCCGGCCGAGCTGATCCTTCCCGCCTTCGTGCGGGAGGGCATCAGCGCGCCGGTGCCGATCTCGGCGATGCCGGGCGTCGTGCAGCACACCCGCAACACCCTGCGGAAGGCCGCCGCGGAGGCGGTCGAGGCCGGGGTCGGCGGGCTCATGCTGTTCGGCATCCCGGAGGTCAAGGACGCGGTCGGCAGCCAGGGCACGGACCCGAACGGGATCCTCCAGGTCGCCATCCGGGACGTGAAGGCCGAGGTCGGCGACGACCTCGTCGTCATGTCCGACCTGTGCCTGGACGAGTACACCGACCACGGCCACTGCGGCGTGCTGGACGACGACGGCCGGGTCGACAACGACGCGACGCTGGAGCGCTACGCCGAGATGGCGCGGGTGCAGGCGGACGCGGGCGTCCATGTGGTGGGCCCGAGCGGCATGATGGACGGCCAGGTCGGGGTGATCCGCGAGGCGCTGGACGGCACCGGGCACCAGGACGTCGCGATCCTCGCCTACACCGCGAAGTACACCTCGGCGTTCTACGGGCCGTTCCGCGAGGCCGTCGCCTCGTCGCTGAAGGGCGACCGGAAGACGTACCAGCAGGACCCGGCCAACGCGCGGGAGTCGCTGCGGGAGCTGGCGCTCGACCTCGAAGAGGGCGCCGACATGGTGATGGTGAAGCCGGCGCTGCCCTACCTGGACATCCTGCGGCAGATCGCCGACACGGTGGACGTGCCGGTCTCCGCGTACCAGATCTCCGGCGAGTACGCGATGATCGAGGCCGCGGCCGAGAAGGGCTGGATCGAGCGGGACCGCGCGATCATGGAGACCCTGACCGGGATCAAGCGCGCGGGCGCGGGCACGATCCTGACGTACTGGGCGACGGAGGTCGCGCGGCGGTTGCAGGGCGGGGAGTAGTTCTCCCGGCCAGGATCGCGGGATGTGAACGGGCTTGTGAACGACGGCGGCGCCTCCGTACTCGGTACGGGGCGCCGCCGTCGTCATGGGCCGTGCGGAGGTGCTTTCGGTCAGCGCGCGGTGGACCAGGTGTGGGCCACGTCGATCACCAGGCGGTCGGGGAGCTGGAGCACGCGGAACGGCAGGCGGGCGCGGACGCCGAGGCCGATCTGGGTGTCGCCCTCGAAGCTGCCGACGAACCGGGTGTCCTTGAACGTCCGGTAGCCGCTGATGTTCACGCCGGGCAGCGGCTTGCCGGCGCGTCCGGGGTACGTCGCCGCGCCCGTCTCGGGGTCGTAGCTCGGCGCGGCCACCCGGACTTCGAGGACGGCGCCGCCGCCGACGGGGATCGCCGTGCCGGAGCCGTCCTGGTAGACCTTGTCGACGTACCGCACCTGGTAGCCGACCTTGTTGCCGCCCGCGGCGCGGGTGTCGATGACCATCCGGTCGTAGCAGTCGTGCCGGCCGGTCCTGATGTTCGTCAGCGGCGTGTACGCGGTCACGTCCGCGGTCTTGTCGCCGCTGCCCCAGGCGGTGGCGCAGGCCTCGGCCCGGGTGTTCGCCTTCGTGGCCGTGGCCGTGGCCGTGGCCGTGGCAGCGGTCGCCGAGGCGGCCGTTGCCGTCAGTCCGGCGGCGGCGAGCACGAGCGCGGCCGCCGCGGTACCCCAACGTCGCATGATGTTTCCCCCCTGGAAATCGATCGGATGCGGTGTCGCCGGGTTGGACGGCCGGATTCGCCGGATGGTTGTTCGGGTGGGGGGATTTGGCCGGATCTGGGGGGTGCTGGGAGTTTCGGTCACGAGATGAGGTGGTCGAACTCTCCTGCCTTGATGCCGAGGATGAAGGCTCGGAGCTTGTCGGGGGTGGTCGTGACGATCACGTCGGGCTCCGCGCTCTCGCGGAGGAGGACCGTTCCGTCGGGGCCGAGGGCGAGGCCGAGGCAGTTGCTTGCGCCTTGGCAGAGGGAGGAGGTTTGCCAGTGGGGTGTGGGCATCGTTTTCTCGCTTTCGTGATGAGGGCGTGAGCAGCCAGGTGGGGACGCGGTGGTGAGTGTTCGCGCCGAAGGCTTTGAGTCCGGTCGACATCTGCCGGGAGAGCCGTCCGAACACTGCTCCGACACCTGTCCGCGGAGGGGCAGGGCGCGGGATGGGGAACGGGTGCCCCGGTTGGTGGGGAAGTGGAACACGGTTGTTCCGTGTTCCACAGGGTTAGGCGGGCCGTCGTGGGCGCTGAGGCCGATGCCTTCCGCGCTTCTCACAGTGTGAGGTCGTGCAGTGAGTGAAGCCAGGTCTGGGATCGCTCAGTGCTGAGCAGCGGACGCATCGAGCGGGACGTGGATCGCGACTGTGCCCAGGTCAGCTTCCGCAAGCCCGCCAAGAAGCCTGATGCGCGCTTGAACAACGCGGAGTTGTTGCTGGTGCCGGGCAAGGGGACGGTCGGATTCCCTCCCGCCACCCGGTTCGGTGCAACTGGTGTTGAGTTTCACCGAAGTTGACGCTTCACATGTCCGCGTTCCGGGAGAATTGCGCACTATGTGGTTCCTTTCGAAGGAATCGCCACGCATCACCCGTGAGTTGGGCCTCGCTTATCCCGCTCGATGGTTCACTCCGTGCCGTACTACTGTGGGTACTCCTTGTCACTGTTCTGGAGGGGAAGCTCTTGACTGCCCGACGCCTGACCGTCGCCGCTACCGCGATTGCCGCTGCCATGGTGCTGACGGCCTGCGGGGGTAGTGAGAGCAGACCAAAGGACGGCAAGATCAGTGGGGCTGAGGAAGGGCCTGGCAAGCCGAGCGCGTCGCCGTCCGCTGGTGTCGACCGTCCGGAAGTCAAGCTCCCGAAGAGCTTTCAGATGAACTTCGAGAATTGGACGAATGGCGATCCGAAGCTTCAGGCGATCCTCGACGACGGGAAGGAAGAGCTGCGGGCCGACCACGCCGCGATCATCGAAAAGGATCTCAACTCCGAAGCTGTCAAATTCTATAATGCCCCCAAGGCGCGCAAGACGTCCCACGAATACGTCAAGGGGTACGTGGACGATGACGTGACGCTCGTCGGAAAGGCCCGGGTGTTCAACCCCCAGGTGCGCATCAGCAGCGAAGGGTTCGGGATCCTCTTCTATTGCGTTGACGAGAGTCGTGGATACACGAAGGATCGGAAGACTGGTAAGCGTACGGGAACTCCTTCCAATGTGAATCCACATGTCCAGTACCGGACCACGCTGGCTAAGCATCGCAATGGTGTATGGGTGACCACTCATTCCGAGACGGAGCGAGGGGGCTGCTGATGGCGCATGTTCTGTGGCGCCGGATGACGATGGTCCTGATGCTGTCTCTCGTAGTGCCTGTCATGGCGCATGATTTGGCGTATGCGTGGGGAGAGGACGGCGACAAGGGTCCAAGCAAGCCACAGGACTCCGTCGGGGGCGGCTCGGGCAGTCGGAGCCTGATGGCGTCGGTCTCTCGTTCGAGCATCGTGGTGAAGAACTCAGGAAACGGGACGTCCAAACGTGTGGGTGAGCTCGCCCCTGCCGACATCAACTGGGAGCCCCCGGCCTGTTGGTACGAGCCGGCCCTCTCGCCCCAGCAGCTCAAGGCCGCTGTGAAAGGCGGTGACGGTGGATATGTGAATCCGCGTGAATGGTGGAGTAATCGAATCTTCGTAGACCACTATGACAAGGGCATACCGCAGGAGAACTTCAGCGCCAAGGATCCCGTTCACAGTAAGTGGAAGGGATACAAGAACTATAACCTTGGCAAGGACGGGATGTTCTGGCGGAGCGTGGTCCGCAAGGGTCACGAGAGTGACGACAGGGCGTGGGACTGCGGCCGGATCATGTTCTGGCAGGACGCCGGTACGGTCCCGGACGATAAGAACGCTCCGACCCCGAAGGTCCTTGCCTCCTACGCCTACGACAAGATCCGCGTGCCGGACACCGAGGTCGAACTGAATCCCAAAGCCCGGTCGACCGTGAACCTGCCCACCTGGGCGTGGCTGGACAAGGGGAAGTTCAAGGACGTCAAGGTCCGTGCCGAGCTGCCGGGTACCGGACTGTGGGCGGAGACCACGGCGAAGCCGGTCGGGCTGCACTTGGAACCGGGGACCAAGGACGCCCAACTCCACCCCGCCTCCGGGGAGTGCGCGATCAATGACGACGGCAGCATCGGGACCCCGTACACGAAGGGCCAAGGGGACAAGACCCCGCCGTGCGGGATCACGTACCTGCGAGCGACGAGCGGGAAGCCGTACGCCATGAAGGCATCCGTGACCTGGGAGGTCTCCTGGGAAGGGTCCGGGGGTGCGAAGGGCGACCTGCCGAACGGCACCTTCGAGACCACACAGGACGTGAACGTCCAAGAGCTGCAGGCTGTGGACCGCTGACCCTTTGGGGCAGTCGGAGGCTCCGGACGATGTGCGCTGCCCCGCCCGTGGAGGGCGGGGCACTGCTGTTCAGGGCGCCGGCTTCACGAGGTGGTCGAACTCGCCTGCCTTGACCCCGAGTATGAAGGCCTTGAGCTTGTCCGGGGTGGTCGTCACGATCACGTCGGGGGATTCGCTCTCGCGGAGGAGGATGGTTCCGTCGGGGCCGGTGGCGAGGTTGAGGCAGTTGTTCGCAGCCTGACAGTAGGAGGACTGCTGCCAGTTCGGAGTCGTCATTGCAGTTCGCCTTTCAGAGATCTCGTGCGATCTCGTGGATGAAGTCGCGCGATGCATCGGGTTTCAGAGCCAGGTCCTCCAGCCGGTCCAGAATATTGCGGTACTTGTCCAGCTGGGCCGTGGCGTCGAGAAAGACCGGTCCGTGCACCTCATCGAGTTGAACGGTGTCGAGTTGGGGCACTGAGCCCGTCGCATAGAAGATGGTCTGGCCGGGTGCAGGGATTGCGCCGGCTGTGAACGGAACGACCCGCACGGTGATGTTGTCCCGCTCGCTCATCTCCATGATGTGTCCGAGTTGGGCTCGGGCAGTGGCGGCGCCTCCGAACTGCATGCGCAGAGCGGCTTCATGGATGGTCGCCGAATAGTGGGTGGGGGTGTCCCCGTGCAGAACCGCCTGGCGCTTGATGCGGTGGGAGGTGCGGTGCTCGACTTCGTGGGCAGGTAGGGGCGGTACGGACTCTGCGAAGATCGCCCGCGCATGGTCGGCCGTCTGGAGGAGGCCGGGCAGCGTGGCTGTCTGCGCGGTGCGCATCCGGGTGGAGTGGTGTTCGAGTTCGGCCAGGTCGAGGAAACCGTTGGGCAGCACACCCCGATACTCGTCCCACCAGTGCCGCATGCGACCGACGGTCATTGCTGCGAGCGCCGCGATGAGCGGTTCGTCCGTGCAGCAGTAGTGACCGGCGAGTGTGCGGACCCGCTCCGCGCTGAGCCCAACCCTCCCCGTCTCGATGCTGCTCATCTTGGCGCGGTCGACCCCGAGGAGAGCGGCAGCCTCGGTGGGGGAGAGCCCTGCGCGTTCTCGCAGCTTGCGGAGCTCGACCCCGAGTCGCTGTTGACGGGGTGTTGGGGAACTTCTCGGTGGCATGCACCTCTCCTCGATCGATCACAGTCTGACGCCGTCAACCCGGAGAATCCAGGGAGTACTAGTTTTCCGAACTTGGGAGTACAGGTACCCCCGAACCCTCTACTGTGTGTGGCACGTCACTCACGTTGTGTCGCTGTCCGTCCGGAAGTGCACCGTATCCCTCCCTGTCCTGCTGCCCTGGCACAGGTATGCCCTGGGAGATGCGGTAGAGCCACCGCACGGCGCCGGACTGGCGTGGGTCAACCATCCCCGCACACAGGAGAGTTGCATGATCCGCGCCCCGCAGGGACCCGACTGGGACTACACCCTCCAGATCCCGCACGACCCCATCGCCCCGCGCATCGCCCGACGTACCCTGCGAACGATCCTCGACGCCTATGACGTCCGTGAACCGGCCGACACCGCCGAGCTGTTGGCGTCGGAGCTCGTCACCAACGCCCACCGGTATGCGCCCGGGCCCGCCTCGATGCGGATCTGCCAGGACGGCAAGCTGCTGCGGGTCAGCGTGTGGGACACCGATCCCACGCTGCCCGGGCTCGATGCCTACGATCCTCCGGGGCCGGAGCAGGAGGGAGGGCGGGGGCTGCCGCTGGTGCGGATGTGTGCCGACGACTGGGGTGGGTTCGCGTTGGGTGAGTCGCCGTACGGGCTCAGCGGCAAGCTGCTCTGGTTCGAGCTGGGGGGAGGGTGATGCGGACCCGTTTCGCCGTAGCGCCGTGCCCTTGCGGCCTTACGATGCAGAGGACGGTTCCAGCCCCGACCATCAGCTTCCGTCCTACGGTGCTGCCGCTCCGTACCGCAGAGGGAGAACGCCCGATGAGCGCCATGTCGCATGACTATGCGGATGTCGATCCGGAAGCCGCCCTGAAGTATGCCGTTCAGCACATCAAGGGCGACCGTGCCCAGATCGTCGAAGGAGTCATCGAGCCGGTGTCGCCGACGTGGGATCACGAGGCCGCAGCCGACGCCGTCCGGCTGCAGATCGCGCCCAGGGTGCAGGAGCTGAAGTGTGTGGCCGGGTCCGGGAATCTTGATCTGCCGGGCAGCAGCAACTGGTACGTGCCGGACATCGCCGTCGTGGAGCGGTCGGTGGCCAAGGGCGGGGGCGCGTTGCTGCCCGATCAGACCCTGCTGATCGTCGAGGTGACGAGCGAGTCGAACGCGGAGACGGACCGTACGGTCAAGCGCCGCCGGTACGCGGAGTACGGGGCTCCGCTGTATCTCCTGGTGGACCGGCAGGAACGGACGTGCACGCTGTTCTCGGAGCCCGGGGAGCTCGGATACACACGGGCGGAGGGGCCGTTTCCGTTCGGTACGCCGGTTCAGCTGCCGCAGCCGTTCGGTCTGGCTCTCGACACGGCCGACTTCTGAGGTTTTTGGTCGCCGAGCCGGGTCAAACACGGCCCTCGGCGCCAACGCGCCACCCCCGGACACGCGGAACCCCGCCCCCTGAGCCAAGGGGCGGGTTCCGTCGACGGATCGTCGGTCCGCGCAGCGTCAGAGCAGCGCAGTGTCAGAGCCGCTCGGGCGTCCGGATGCCCAGCAGGGACATGCCCTGGCGCAGCGTGCGGGCGGTCAGGTCGCAGAGGAACAGGCGGTTCTCGACCATGGCCGGGGTCTCCGCCTTGATGACCGGGCACTGGTCGTAGAACGTCGTGTAGTGCGAGGCCAGCTGGTAGAGGTACGCGGCCAGCTTGTGCGGCTCGTACGTCTCGGCGACGGAGGACAGCACCTCGGCGAACTCGTCCAGGTGCAGGCCCAGCGCGCGCTCCGCCGGGGCCAGCGGGAGCTCCGGGTGGGCGGCCGGGGCGACGTCGCCCGCCTTGCGGAGGATCGACTGGATCCGGGCGTAGGCGTATTGGAGGTAGACGCTGGTGTCGCCGTTGAGCGAGACCATGCGGTCCAGGTCGAAGATGTAGTCGCGGGACATCGAGGTCGACAGGTCCGCGTACTTCACCGCGCCGATGCCGACCTGGCTGCCGCGCTCGACGGTCTCCTCCTCGGAGAGGCCCAGGTTCTCGCTCTTCTCGCGGACGACCGCGGTGGCCCGCTCGATCGCCTCGTCGAGCAGGTCGACCAGCCGGACCGTCTCGCCCTCACGGGTCTTGAACGGCTTGCCGTCCTTGCCGAGCACGGTGCCGAACGCGAGCTGCTTCGCGGTGTCCTCCGGCAGCCAGCCGGCCCGGCGGGCGGTCTCGAAGACCATCCGGAAGTGCAGCGACTGGCGGGCGTCGACCACGTACAGCAGGGTGTCGGCCTTGAGGGTGCCGATGCGGTTGCGGATCGCGGCGAGGTCGGTGGCCGCGTAGCCGAAACCGCCGTTGGACTTCTGGACGATCAGCGGCGTCGGGTTGCCGTCCGGGCCCTTCACGTCGTCGAAGAAGACGCAGAGCGCGCCCTCGGAGCGGACGGCGACGCCCGCCTCCTCGAGGTCCTTCACGACGGCCTGGAGGTCGTCGTTGTACGCGCTCTCGCCGACGATGTCCTCGTCCACGATCTCGACGTCGAGCTTGTTGTAGACGCCCTGGAAGTAGATCTTCGACTCGTCGACGATCTTGTGCCAGAGGGCCAGGGTCTCGGTGTCGCCGGACTGGAGCGCCACGACCCGGTCCCGGGCGCGGGTCTTGAACTCCTCGTCGGAGTCGAAGAGCGCGCGCGAGGCCTTGTAGAGGCGGTTGAGCCGGGACATGGCCGCCTCGCCCTCGCCGTCGGCGGCGTCGGACTCGTGGTCCAGCTCGTGCGGGTGCTCGATCAGGTACTGGATGAGCATGCCGAACTGGGTGCCCCAGTCGCCGATGTGGTGGCGCCGGACCACGGTCTCGCCCCGGTGCTCCAGGATCTGCACGACCGCGTCGCCGATCACGGTGGAGCGGAGGTGACCGACGTGCATCTCCTTGGCCACGTTCGGCTGGGAGTAGTCGATCACCGTGGTGCCCGGGTTCTCCGCGTACGGGACGCCCAGCCGGTCGTCGGCGGCCCGCGCGGCCAGGGTGGAGACGATCGCCGCGTCGGTGATCGCGATGTTGAGGAAGCCGGGGCCGGAGACCTCGACGTCGGCGAGGACGCCGTCGGCCGGGAGCCCCTGGACGACCTGGGCCGCCAGCTCCCGCGGGTTCGCCTTGAGCTTCTTGGCGAGCCCCAGCACCCCGTTGGCCTGGAAATCCGCCCGGTCGCTTCGTCGCAGCAGCGGGTCGGCGGCGCCGGCCTCCGGCAGTGCAGCCGAGAGGGCGTCCGCGACGCGCTGGTGGACCGTAGCGGCGAGCGAGGGGACCGAAGCCATGGGGTGCGTACCGTTCCGTCGTGGGGAAGGGGATTCCGGCCAGTATCCCACGCTGCCGCCCCCGCCCCGCCAGGCAATAACCGGGGCCGACGGGAAGGGCCGTGACCGGGGCGGCGGCCGGGCCGCCCGGCCGGCAGGAACCGCCCCGCCCCGTCGGTCGGAACCGCCCCGCCCCGCCCGGCGAAAACCCCGTCCGCCCGTCCCGGGCCGTCTGGGACAATGGGTCCGCCAGGCTTTCGAGCATGAGGAAGCAGAGGAAGAAGGAAGTGCCAACCGTGGCTCAGAGCACCGAGGCCGACTGGGTCTCCCGTTTCGCGGACGAGGTCATCGCCGAGGCGGAGCGACGAGCCCCGGGCAAACCGATCGTCTGCGCCTCGGGCCTCAGCCCGTCCGGGCCGATCCACCTCGGCAACCTCCGCGAGGTCATGACCCCGCACCTGGTCGCCGACGAGATCCGCCGCCGCGGCCATGACTGTGTGCACATCCTGTCCTGGGACGACTACGACCGGTTCCGCAAGGTGCCGGCCGGCGTCGACCCGTCCTGGTCCGAGCACATCGGCAAGCCGCTGACCAGCGTCCCGGCCCCGCCCGGCAGCCCGTACGCCTCCTGGGCCGAGCACTTCAAGGCGCCGATGATCAAGGCGCTCGACGAGCTGGGCATCGAGTTCCACGGGATCAGCCAGACCGAGCAGTACACCTCGGGCGCCTACCGCGAGCAGATCCTGTTCGCGATGCGCGAGCGTGCGCGGATCGACGCCGTCCTCGACCGCTACCGGACGAAGGACAAGGACAAGGACAAGGCCAAGGGCGCCCAGGGCAAGAAGCCGCAGCAGCAGAAGGGCAAGGTCGACGAGGCCGACGCCGCTGCCGCCGAGGCCGCGGCCGAGGGCTCCGGCGCGGCGAGCGAGGACGACGGCACGGCGGCGGCGGGCTACTTCCCGTACAAGCCGTACTGCTCCGTCTGCGACCGCGACCTGACCACGGTCACCGCCTACGACGAAGAGACCACCGAGCTGAGCTACACCTGCCAGTGCGGTCACTCCGAGACGGTCCGGCTCTCCGAGCACAACCGCGGCAAGCTGGTCTGGAAGGTCGACTGGCCGATGCGCTGGGCCTACGAGGGCGTGGTGTTCGAGCCGTCCGGTGTCGACCACTCCTCGCCGGGCTCCTCGTACGTGGTCGGCGGGCAGATCGTCAAGGAGGTCTTCGGCGGCGAGCAGCCGATCGGCCCGATGTACGCGTTCGTGGGCATCAGCGGTATGGCGAAGATGTCCAGCTCCAAGGGCGGGGTGCCGACCCCGGCCGACGCGCTGGAGATCATGGAGGCGCCGCTGCTGCGCTGGCTGTACGCCCGCCGGAAGCCGAACCAGTCCTTCAAGATCGCCTTCGACCAGGAGATCCAGCGGCTGTACGACGAGTGGGACGCGCTCAACCGCAAGGTCGGGGACGAGAGCGTCCAGCCGGCGGACGCGGCCGCGTACAGCCGGGCCGTCCGCACGGCCGCGGGTGAGCTGCCCCGCACCCCGCACCCGCTGCCGTACCGGACGCTGGCCTCGGTGGTCGACATCACCACCGGCCACGACGAGCAGACGCTCCGCATCCTGCGCGATCTCGACCCGGAGAACCCGGTCGGCTCGCTGGACGACGCGCGGCCGCGGCTCGACCGGGCCGAGCGGTGGATCACCACCCAGGTCCCGGCCGAGCAGCGCACCCGGGTCCGGGACGAGCCGGACACCGAGGCGCTGTCCGCACTCGGCGACACCGAGCGGGAGTCGCTGCGGCTGCTGCTCGACGGGCTGGACGAGCACTGGTCGCTGGACGGCCTGACCACGCTGGTCTACGGCGTGCCGAAGGTGCAGGCCGGTCTGGAGCCCGACGCCAAGCCGACGCCGGAGCTGAAGGTGGCGCAGCGGTCGTTCTTCGCGCTGCTGTACCAGCTCCTCGTCGGACGGGACACCGGGCCGCGGCTGCCCACGCTGCTGCTGGCGGTGGGCGCGGACCGGGTGCGGAAGCTGCTCGGCGCGTAACGGTTGCGCAGGCTGCTCGGCGCGTAGCGGCGGCGGGGCGCGGGCGTACTGCCGGGGGCGGTGCGTGTGTCGTCTGGTGGGTGTCGCCCGGTACGTGTACCGCCGGTGCGGTGCGGTGCCGCGCTCGGCGTCGTGGCCGTGGAGTCGTCGGAGGGTCGTCAACCCGAGGCATTGCTTCTCGGGGCGGCGGCCCTTCGTGCTGTCCGGAAACCGCCGGTGGCGGTGGTGATGTCGGCCGGTCGGGTCAGGCTCTCCGGGCCCGTCCTCCGGGCCCGTCGGCTCACGGGGAGTGTTCGGTCTGCATCTCCATCCGCAGCCGGTCGCGGAACTCCCGGGTGTAGCCCCGCAGGTAGTTCTCGCTGAGCGGGCCGCCGCTGCGCCCCCGGACGCGGTACCGCTCCAGAAGGTACCGGCCGAACTGGCGGGCGTCGGGCCAGACCCCGCTCTCCGCGACGTACTGGCGGTAGGCGGCGAAGTACGCCTCGTCGCGCGGTACGTCGTCGGGCAGACCGGCGACCGGGTCGTCGGCGTCGGTCCCGGTGCCGGCGAACGGGTCGACGAACAGCTCGTGGTCGGGCGTGGGCACCGGGTCCCGCGGCTGGGCCGCCTCGCGCGGGGGCACCTCCGGCCGGGGCACGTCGGCCCGTACGTCCCCCCGTATGTCCTGTTCCTGCCCATCCTGTTCCTGCCCATCCTGTTCCTGCCCGTCCCGTTGGGGCGCGTCCCGGTGCGGTGCGGGGTAGGCGCCGGTCCCGGCCGAGTAGCCGGTGAGCTGGGCGTTGCGCAGGGCGCGGACCCGGCCCGGCGCGACCGGCACGGTCACCTGCTGCATCGGTGGCCCCTCGGGCACCTGCTCGCCGGAGGGCACAACGGCCTCGTCCCGCGGGGCGGCGCCCCATGCCGGGTCCGTCAACAGGCCGGCGCCGGGCCCGTTCTGCGGACTCCCGGACTCCGGGGGCGTCCGGCCGTCCTCCTGCGCCGGCGGGTGCGGCCGCGCGCCGAAGTCGGTCCCGTCCGGCGCGGACACCGCGGTGTGGCCGTCCGACCGTTCCGGACCACCGGACCGCCCTGCCCGCTCCGGGTCGCCGGGCCGGCCGTCGGCCCCGGACGCCGGCAGCGCGGCCTGCCCGGTGCGGTCCGCGGACGGGCCGCCGGCCGACAGCACTGCCGGGTCGATGCCGGCGGCTGCCAGCCCCGCCGCACCGGTACGGGAGAGCGGCACGCCGTAGCGCGCGAGCCGGAGCGGCATCAGGGACTCGACGGGTGCCCTGCGGCGCCAGGAGCGGCCGTAGCGGGCGCGGAGCCGGGCCTGGTAGACCAGCCGGTCCTGTTCGAGCTGGATGACCTCGTCGTAGCTGCGCAGCTCCCACAGCTTCATCCGCCGCCAGAGCCGGAAGGTGGAGGGGAAAGCCAGTAGCCAGCGGGCGACGCGGACCGACTCCATGTGCCGGTCGGCGGTGATGTCGGCGATCCGGCCCACCGCGTGGCGGGCCGCTTCGACGGCGACGACGAAGAGGACGGGGATCACCGCGTGCATGCCGACGCCGAGCGGATCCGGCCAGGCGGCCGCGCCGTTGAACGCGATGGTCGCGGCGGTCAGCAGCCAGGCCGTCTGCCGCAGCAGGGGGAACGGGATGCGGATCCAGGTCAGCAGCAGGTCCAGGGCCAGCAGGACGACGATGCCCGCGTCGATGCCGATGGGGAAGAAGGCGGAGAAGCTGCCGAAGCCCTTCTTCGCGGCGAGCTCGCGCACCGCCGAGTACGAACCGGCGAAGCCGATGGCCGCGATCACGATCGCGCCGGCGACGACCACGCCGATCAGTATGCGATGTGTGCGTGTGAGCTGCGTCGCGGCCACCCGCGATCCCCTCCAACGGTCGGCATCAGGCGCGGACACTCTGGCACACGCGTACGAACAGCGGTGCCCGGGTCCATGGGAACCCGGGCACCGCTGTCGGCGTATTCGGTGATATGCGGCTCAGGTGCCGGAGCCGGACCTGCCGGAGCCGGCACCCTCGGAGTCCGCGCTGCCGGAGCCGGTCCGGCCGGCGTCAGGCCTCGTCGCGACCTCAGGCCTCGTCGACCTCAGGCGCTGACGACCTCAGGCCCCGTCCGGCTCAGGCCTCGTCGACCTCAGGCCCCGTCCGGCTCAGGTCCGGCCGACCTCAAGCCTTGTCGGAGTCGTCCTTGTCCGAAGCGGACGGATCCGTTCCGGTCTTCTCGGAGTCGTCCTTCTCGGAGTCGCCCTTGTCGTCCTTCTCCGCCGCGTCGTCCTTTTCCGTGTCGTCCTTGCCGGAGTCGGCCGGGGCGCCGGCGCCGTTGGCCTCGGCCACCGACGCGACGACCTCCTTGGCCGCCTTCTCGGCGTCCTTCAGCAGGTCCTCGCCCTTCGGCGTCTTGCCGCTCTCGTAGCCGGCGCCGTTGTAGTTGAGCGTGATGACGACGTTCTCGGTCCGGACCACGACGGTCTGGTTCCGGAAGTCCTCCTTGTCCTTCTCCAGTTCGAAGCGGAAGGTGGCCGCCTCGTCGCCGACGCCGGCGGCGGTGCCGCTCTTGAGGCCCTTGGAGCCCTTCTCGTCGGCGGCACCCTTCGCGGCGTCGACCTGCTTGGCGTAGGAGGCCTCGGCGCGGCTCTCGCCGCTGCCCAGGGTCCGGTCGGAGTCGAAGCGCTGCAGCGCGACGTCGAGCCAGCGGTACTGGAAGCCGTCGAGGCCGTTCCAGGAGCACAGGCCCCGGGCGTTGCTGTCGTCGGACTCGCCCGTCGTGCCGCCGGCGTCCTTGGCCTTCGGGACGATGTCCTTGATGGTCTTCTCGGACAGCGCCTTGCAGGGCTGGGGCAGCTTGGCGTACTTCGCCGCTTCGACGGACGGCTCGGCGCTGGGCTCGGAGGACTTCGACGCGCCCGAGCCCGTGTTCTTCGAGCCGGAGTCGGAGTCCGAGGAGCAGCCGGCGACGAGCATCACCGGGACGACGGCCGCGCAGGCGAGTAGACGGGCGAGTGGCGTGCCTGTTCTGTGCATGATTCCTTCGCTCATCGGGGGACAGGTCTATTCACTGATGCGCCCGACCAGTTCCTGGGCGAGGCGCTGGGCCTTGCTCTGCAGGTCCTGGCTGTCGGGCTGGTCGGACTGGGTGGCCGACCACTGGTCGTATTCGACGGTGACGATGACGTTCGACGCCCGGAACACCACGGTGACGTCGCGGTGGACGCCGGAGTCGGCGGTGGCCAGGCGGTCGTCGAGGTAGGCGACGTCGGCGAGGTTGTCGAGGGGGCGGGGCGCGGTGTCGGGGCCGGCGTCCGCGGGGGCGGAGGAACTCCCGCTGCCGGGCTTGCCGCCCGACCCGGGCTCGTCCTTCGCCCCGGGCTTCGCGGTGTCCTTCGCGCCGGGCTCGGCCGATGCGTCGTCTTTGCGGACGGCGCCCTTCGACGCGTCGTTCCCGTCGGCCGCCGCGCCGCTCCCGCCGGAGCCCCCGGTCCTGCCCGTGCCCGAACTCTTGCCCGTATCCGAGCTCTTGCCCGAGCCCGAGCCCGAGCCCGAGCCCGAGCCCGAGCTCTTGCTCGCGCCCTCGGCCTTGTCGGCGCCCGCGGCGGCGGACTCGGAGGCGGAGGCGGACGGCTTGTCCTGGCTCTCCGCATTCTGGCCGCCGGACGGCGACGCCGCGGGGATGCCCGCCGCGGTGGCCTTCCGGTCGTAGAGCTCCTGGGCGCGGTCGTCGTCGCTGACGGCGGCGTCGTAGGAGACGATCCGCTCGAAGTCGATGTTGAGGTGGCGGGTGCCGGCGTCCGAGACGGACTTCCAGCGGCAGCCGACGCGGCGGTCCGTGTCGAATGTCACGGCGGCCTGGCCGTCGTAGGCCTTCTTCCGCTCCTCCTGGGCGAGGTCGTCGATGCCGGGCAGCATCGCGCGCAGTGTGCCGGTGCCCACGGCCCCGCACGGCTCGGGGAGGGTCCGGTACCTGCCGGGCTCCGCGTCGGGCGCGGAGGCGGACGGCCCGCCGGGCTTGGAGTCCTCGGGGGTGTCGCCGTCCGAGGCGCCCGTACAGCCGGTGAGCCCCGCGGTGAGCAGGGCCGTCAGCAGCACGGCACCCGGTACGTACGACCTTCGCTGCACGGTCCTCGGCTCCCTTCGGGCAAAAACTGGTTGCCGCCGTTCCGCGGCCAATGGACACAATGTGTACCGCACGTGCTGCCGCGCTCGCCGTCCCTCCGACAGGTATCGGACGGTAAGTCCGGCTTTTGCGTTTTTTAGCTTTTCGGGGGAATGGGGAAGTCATGGCATACACCGAAGTGCCGGGTGCGCGGGTGCCGATCCGGATGTGGACGGATCCGTCGACGGTCGAGGACGGCGCCATGCAGCAACTGCGGAACGTCGCGACGCTGCCGTGGATCAAGGGCCTCGCCGTGATGCCGGACGTGCACTACGGCAAGGGCGCCACGGTCGGCTCGGTGATCGCGATGCACGGCGCGGTCTGCCCGGCCGCGGTGGGTGTGGACATCGGCTGCGGCATGAGCGCGGTCAAGACCTCCCTCACCGCGAACGACCTTCCCGGCGACCTGTCCCGGCTCCGCTCGAAGATCGAGCAGGTGATCCCGGTGGGCCGGGGCATGCACGACGCCCCGGTGGACCCGGGCCGGCTGCACGGCTTCCCCACGGCGGGCTGGGACGACTTCTGGTCCCGGTTCGACGGCGTGGCGGAGGCGGTCAAGTTCCGTCAGGAGCGGGCGACCAAGCAGATGGGCACCCTGGGGTCGGGGAACCACTTCGTGGAGTTCTGCCTCGATGAGGAGGGTTCCGTCTGGCTGATGCTGCACTCCGGCTCCCGCAACATCGGCAAGGAGCTGGCGGAGTACCACATCGGCCAGGCGCAGAAGCTGCCGCACAACCAGGGCCTGATCGACCGCGACCTCGCCGTCTTCGTCGCCGACACCCCGCAGATGGCGGCGTACCGGCACGATCTGTTCTGGGCGCAGGAGTACGCCAAGCACAACCGGGCGATCATGATGGGGCTCTTCCAGGACGTCGTCCGCAAGGAGTTCAAGAAGGCGAAGCCGGCCTTCGAGCCGGTCATCTCCTGCCACCACAACTACGTGGCCGAGGAGCGGTACGAGGGCATGGACCTGCTGGTGACCCGGAAGGGCGCCATCCGCGCGGGCTCCGGCGACTACGGCATCATCCCGGGATCCATGGGCACCGGCTCGTACATCGTGCGGGGCCTGGGGAACGCCGCCTCGTTCAACTCCGCGTCGCACGGCGCGGGCCGCCGGATGAGCCGGAACGCCGCGAAGCGGCGCTTCTCCACGCAGGACCTGGAGGAGCAGACGCGGGGTGTGGAGTGCCGGAAGGACGCGGGGGTGGTCGACGAGATCCCCGGCGCGTACAAGCCGATCGAGCAGGTCATCGACCAGCAGCGGGATCTGGTGCAGGTCGTCGCGAAGCTGAAGCAGGTCATCTGCGTGAAGGGCTGAGGCGGAGGCGCCGAGCTCGCACGGACTCCTCAGGAGACCGTGCGAGCCATTCCCCCGCCGCCCGTGGCGACGCCGCCGCTCGGCGCGGGCGAGGGGCGGCGCCCGGCCGGACCACCTCGGCGTCGAGGCCGGGACGGCCGGGGAGGCGACGGCCGGGGAAGCGGCGGCCGGGGAAGCGGCGGCCGGGGAGACGACGGCCGCCGCCGGACGGCTGAGGGACCCGGGCCCGGAGGCCCGGGTCAGCGCTCCCGGTGCACCTTGTAGTTGGAGGCCTGGGCGCGCGGCCGGACGACCAGCAGGTCGATGTTGACGTGCGGGGGCCGGGTCACCGCCCACTCGATGGTGTCCGCGACGTCGTCGGCCGTCAGCGGCTCGGCCACCCCCGCGTAGACGGCCTCCGCCCTGTCCTCGTCGCCCCGGAAGCGGGTGAGCGCGAACTCGTCGGTCTTCACCATGCCGGGGGCGACCTCGATGATGCGCACCGGCTGCCCGTTCAGCTCCAGCCGCAGGGTCTCGGCGATGACATGGGCGCCGTGCTTGGCGGCGACGTAGCCGCCGCCGCCCTCGTACGTGGCCAGCCCGGCCGTGGAGGACAGCACCACGACCGTGCCGTCGCCGGAGGCGGTGAGGGCGGGGAGCAGGGCCTGGGTGACGTTGAGCACGCCGAGGACGTTGACCTCGAACATCGTGCGCCAGTCCTGCGGGTCCGCGGACGCCACCGGTTCGGTGCCGATGGCCCCTCCGGCGTTGTTCACCAGGACGTCGCAGCGGTCCAGCGACGCGGCGAAGGCGTCGATGGCGGCCCGGTCGGTGACGTCCAGGGGGTGGGCGAGCGCCCGGTGCCCGGCCGCGGTGAGTTCGGCGGCGAGCGACTCGATGCGCTCCTCGCGGCGGGCCGTCAGGACCACCCGGTAGCCGGCCGCCGCGAGCCGGCGGGCCGTGGCCGCCCCGATCCCGCTGCTCGCCCCGGTCACGACGGCGGTACGGGTGCTCATGCGGTGCTCCTCACGGCGATGACATCGATCCCGAGCAGCATAAATCGATCGCCACAAGTGTGCTTGACGTCAACTCCTGTCGCTTCTTTCCCCGTTCTCTACCCGTTCTGGTCGGATGACCTGTTTTAACATCAACTACAACTTTGCCATTTCTTGGTGTTGCGCACATCACGTGTTGCGTCAGTCTCATTCGCAACAGGCAGTGATTCCAAGCCCATTGGCGTCACTGGCCCCCAAAGGCAAGGCGAAAGGCACGATCATGGCGATAAATCGAGCGATCAGGCGTGGAGCGAGACTGCTCGCGCTGTCGGCATCGGCGTTGGGCATGGTGGGGGCCATGGCTCTCCCCGCATCGGCCGCCGACGAACCCACGCGGGATCAGCTCATGGCCGATTGCAGCTCCGGCAAGGGGAAGTGCAGCTTCAACGACCCCCAGCTCGGCGAGGCGTACCTCGGCGAGTTCCACAAGGTCTCCGACGCGCTCTACAACTGCACCACGTCGGACGCCAGCCAGACGATGGGCTGGACCGACACCGTGGGGTCCACCGACTCCGCCGGTGTCTCCGTCACCGCGGGCGGCAACATCGCGGGCATCATCGACCTCAGCGTGACCGCGACGTACAGCCACACCTGGACGAACACGCACGCCGAGAACAGCTCGCTGAACATGACGGTGAAGCCGGGCGAGGTCGGATGGATCTCACGGGCCCAGGTGATGCAGAAGGTGACCGGTACCTGGCAGACTCACTACGACGACCCGCAGTGGGGCCACTACTACTGGTTCGTTCCGGACACCGTCACCGGTCCGGCGGCGAACGGTACCGATGGCAAGAACAATGCCGTGGTCGTCAAGTCCCGCAAGATGACCGCTGCGGAGAAGGCTTCCTGCTCCGACGAGTCCGTGCAGGCGAAGAACAAGGTCTTCCGGCGGTAGCCGCTCACCCGTGGCGATGCCGGAGCCTCTGACCCCTGGAAGAGGCTGACAGAGGCGGCCCGCGCCGTGACCCGGCGCGGGCCGCTGGTCATTTCCGCGGCGGCCCGGGGGCTCACCCGCCGCGCGGGGCGTACATGATGACGGCGACCCCGGCCAGACAGATCAGGGCCCCCGTCACGTCGTAGCGGTCCGGGCGGTAGCCGTCCGCGACCATCCCCCAGGCCAGCGAACCCGCGACGAAGACCCCGCCGTACGCCGCCAGGATGCGGCCGAAATCGGCGTTCGGCTGGAGCGTGGCGACGAAGCCGTACACGCCCAGCGCGAGGACACCCGCGCCGATCCAGGCCCAGCCGCGGTGCTCGCGCACCCCCTGCCAGACGAGCCAGGCGCCGCCGATCTCGAAGAGCGCGGCGAGGACGAAGAGAGCGACCGACCGGATCACGAGCATGCGCGCAGCGTACGGGTGGACGGGCCGGATGCCGGCGCGGCGGTGGGAGCGGGGCGGGGGAACGACGGCGGGAGCCGGACGGGGGGTCACCCTCCGGCGACGGCGGGGGTGGGGAGCGCCGGGGGCTCGTCGGCGGTCGGACGCCCCGGCCGAGAAGGCGCGTCGGGCCGAGGCCGCCGGTGCTGTCCACAGGATGGGAATCCGCCCTCCGGATACGGTCGTTGGGGCCGCGCCGTTCTAGGGTTCGGGCATGACCTCGCAGCCGTATCTCTCCGAACTCTTCTCGCTGGACGGGCTGGTTGCCGTGGTGACCGGCGGCAGTTCCGGCATCGGCCGCGCCATCACCGGCGCGTTGGCGCGCGCCGGGGCGAGCGTGGTGGTCGTGGCGCGCCGGGAGGCGGAACTGACCGCCACCGCGGACGAGCTGACGGCCGACGGCTGCCGGGCCTCCTGGGTCAGCGCCGACCTGAGCACCCGCGACGGTGTGCGCGCGGCGGCCGAGAAGGCGGCAGCGGTGTACGGGGAGCCGCACATCCTCGTCAACTCCGCCGGAATCAACCTGCGCCCGCCGCTGGACGAGCTCGACGACGCGACGTGGGACGCCACGATGGCGGTCAACCTGGAGGCGCCCCACCTGCTGGGACAGCGGTTCGGCCCCGGCATGGCCGAGCGGGGCTTCGGGCGGATCATCCACATCAGCTCCCAGCAGGCGCACCGGGCCTTCGTGCGCAGCGGCGCCTACGGCGTCTCCAAGGGGGCGCTGGAGTCGCTGGCCCGGTCCCAGGCCGAGGCCTGGTCGCCGCACGGCGTCACCTGCAACACGCTCGTGCCGGGGTTCGTGATGACGCCGCTCAACACCCGCCTGTCCTCCGACCCCGAGCGGGTGGCGGCACTGGCCGCGCGCACCCTGGCCGGGCGCAACGGCATGGCCGAGGACTTCGCGGGCGCCGCGGTGTTCCTGGCGAGCCGCGCCTCCGGCTACGTCACCGGGCAGTCGATCTGCGTCGACGGCGGCTTCTCCGTCCACTGAGCCGGGCCTCCGAGTGCGGGGGCTCCGCTGCGGCATGGGCTCCGCCGTGCCCTGGGGCCCGCCGTGCCCTGGGGCCCGCCGCGCCCTGGGGTCCGCCGTGCCCTGGGGTCCGCCGTGCCCTGGGGCCCGCCGTGCCCTGGGGTCCGGTGTTTCGTCCGCTGGGCTCCCGAGCCCCGTGGACCGACCGTGGCGCCGGTCGCTGAGCCCCGCCGACAGCTCTCCCGAGCCTCGCCGGCCGGGCCCGGACCCTGATCGGGGCACAGGGCACAGGGCACAGGGCACGGGGCACGGCCCCGGGGGCGTCCCCGGCCAACCGGGACGGGACCGTCTTCCCGCGGCCGGACGAGATCGACCCCGACCGGCCCTGACCGATCCCGACCCGTCCTGACCGGTCGCCCACCTGGCCTTCCTCGGGGGAGACCACCGGCGCCCGGGACGGGCCCGGCCCGGGTGGGGCTCCGGGGCGCCTCCCGGCCGGCGGCAGCGGCTCACCCGTGCGGACGCGATCATCAGGAGGGAAGCCGGATTTCCCGCGACACGCCGCAGGCGCTGCGAGAACTCCCCCGGACGCACAGGAACTGATCCGGCATCAGGGTGACGTCGGCGTGGCGCTCGCGTCGCGCGCCGAACGCTCCTCGCTTTGCATCGGACTGTGCCGGAAATCCCGAGGGTGGCCACCGGAGCCACGGCCGGCACAGGAGGAGTCCATGCGACCAGCTCGTGTATTCGCCACCACGGTCGCGGCCACCGCGCTCGTGGGTCTGGCCGCCCCCGCCGCCATGGCCAGTGTGGATCCGCACCGGGCCCGCCCGGGCCAGACCGTGCGGATCACCGACGACAAGAAGTGCGACAGCCGCCGGGGGGCGACGGCGTACTCGGCCGCCTTCGGGACGACCCGGCTCCAGCCCAGCGGCCGGCAGCTGGCCGGCACGGCGAGGGTCCTCCGGGACGCCAAGGGCAAGAACAAGGTCATCCTCCGCTGCGGCGACGGGAGGAAGTTCTTCGACTGGCTCACCGTCGGACCCACCGGGGGCTCCCGCGCAGGTGAGGGCGGCACCGGTCAGGGGCTCGGCAACCCGGAGTTCGTCGGCGGAGCCGCGCTGGTCGCCCTGGCGGCCGGCGGGAGCGCGATCGTCATCCGCCGCCGGGTGAAGGGCCAGTCGTGACCCGGTCCGCGGACCGACGGGACGACGACATATCACCGGCAGCGATATTAGTGAGGGGCACTCCGCCGCGCGGGGTGCCCCTGCCGGTGTCCGCGCCGGGTCGGGAGCGGTCCTGGCACCGCGATGCCTGTGCCAGGGCGCCCTGCAGTCCGTTCGCTGTGCCGTTCGGGTGACAGCGGTCGCATGCTCTTGTAGAACCGACCATCGCGGTCGGTGAAGGAACCGGCTTTGCCTACCTGTCTGTTCCACGCTCGCTCAACCGGTAGGTTCATCTCATGCCCGGCCGTCTCATGGAACTCCACGTTGAGAACTTCCGAAGTCTGCGCGATGTGACCATCCCGCTTGGCCCGCTGACCGTGCTCGTGGGCCCCAACGGGGTCGGAAAGTCCAACGTACTGAAGGTTTTCGACTTTCTCGCCGCCATCATTCGCACCGATCTCCGGCCCGCGTTGGACGAGCGTGACGGCTTCGACGAAGTCGCGTTCTGGGGCGGTGACAAGCCACCGACGTCCTTGAAGATCCAACTCAAGGCCAACTGGACGACGCACGCGAGCCTCAACGCGCCGGATGAGTATGCCCTGACCATTCGCAGGCGTGCTTCCTCCAGCGCGGACAGCAAGGAGCCCTACATCCTGTCGCGCCATGAGAGCTTCGCCTTCAAGCGTACGGGTGGGCGAGGGCGGCGCATCACCATTTCGGGTGAGGAAGCCACCGTTGTTGATGAGCGGGCGGGCCGTGAGTCCGGACGCGACAGGTTTGGCATTCAACGGCTGAGCAGCGGGCTTTCCACGTTGCCGCGGTTGGGTCCTTCCGACGGAGGTGACGAGGTCTCGAGGGTTGCCGAGCGTCTCTCCTCGTTCCGGGTGTTCGACGTGGATGTCGATGCGGCACGACAGCCCACCCGAGCCCGCTCCACGCTCGCCGGCCGCTTGGGGGCACATGCCGAGAATCTGGCAGCATTCCTGGTCCAGCTCAGCGCCGACGTGGAGCGCTGGAACCTGCTGACGGAGGACGCACGCAGACTGCTGCCGCAGCTGGAGGCCATTGAGTTCGAGCAGGTCGGCGGCTACGCGGACCGACTGGCTGTGGTACTCCACGAGAAGGGGCTCCGCCGTACGACTCCGCTCGCTCACGCCTCCTTCGGGACGGTGCGCCTGCTGGGCCTACTGGCCATACTCTATGACCCGCAGCCACCTGCGCTCACCTGCGTGGAAGAGATCGACCACGGTCTGCACCCGCAGGCGCTCGAACTCATCGTGGAGCGTATGCGGGAGGCCTCTGCGCGAACCCAGTTGATCGTTGCCACACACTCACCAGCCCTCGTGGACCGTCTGACACCGCAAGAGTTCATCGTCTGCGACCGTGACGACAGTGGCGCATCCATCATCCCGGCCCTTTCGGTGGACGAAGTCGAGGCCATCGTCGCGGAGACCGGCGACCAGCCACTCGGTGAACTCTGGTTTTCCGGTGTGCTCGGAGGAGACCTGACGGAGGACGAACTGTGAGCCGGAGGCGGACGGCCAAGGCTCCTGGCAAGGGGGTCGTTGTTCTCGCGGGAGAGAGTTCCAATGACCGCCGCATTCTTGCTGCCTTCATCAAGGCTCTCCACCCGGAGCTGGCTCGCACAGTTGTCCTCACTGAGATCAGTGATCCTGTGCGGCTACGGAAGAAGTCGGGTTCGGAACTGGCCACGGCCGCCGGGATTCTGGTGAACAAGGCCCGCGGTAAAGCCAAGCTGAAGAAGGGCGACCTGGTCGGCATTGCGATCCACGAGGACATGGATGCCTGTCCCGGCCCTGCCTATGACAACGCTCGGCGCATGGTGTCGTCGGCTCTGACCAATGCCGCCGGAAGCTGCGAATCGGTCTATGCCCTGGCGGCGGCAGAGTCCGAAGCCTGGCTGCTGCTCTTTCCGGACGCGTTCCCGCTCCACAGGCCGTCCTGGAAGCTTCCTGCTTCGTGGGAAGGCAGAGACACGGCTCGACGGCAGAAGCCCAAGGAAGACCTCGAAGCCGAGCTCAACAGCCCGCGCTTCCGGGAGAGCGACGGGCCGGAGATAGCCACGAAGGCCCTCGAGCACGGCCTGATCGAGCAGCCGAAGGGGACTAATCGGTCCTACAGCGAATTCGCCTCGGACCTTGGTGCGTGGTCGGTACCGTCCCCCGGGCGACGCTGAGGGCGGCCGGCCTGGGCCGCGCAGACGCTGCCGCGCAGCCGGCTCAACGGACGAAACCCCGGCGCAGGCCCGCACTGCGCCCGAACGTCAGGGCCACACCAGGCAGTACGGCTGGTGCCCCGCCTCGTGCAGCCGGTGCGAGAAGTCCTGCCACTCGTGGAGCAGCTGGTAGACGTTGAACGCGTCCCGCGGGCCGCCGCGGTCCGGGACCGTGGACCAGATGAAGGCCGCCGCGCCGACGGATTCCTCGCCCACGCCGCGCAGCGGGTCCACGACGGTCATCGGCAGCTTGACCACCGCGTAGTCCGGGTGCAGCACCACCAGCTCCAGCGGCGGGACCTTGTGCAGCGGTACGCCCTCGATGCCCGTGAGCACCATCGCCGCCATCGTCTCCGGCTTTATCTTGGTGAACATGCCCCCCATGCCGAGCTCGTCCCCACCGAGCTCCTCCGGGCGCATGGAGATGGGGACCCTGGCGGCGGTCGCCCCGTCCGGCGCACCGAAGTATTTGTAGGTCACCCCCACTCGGCCACCCCTGCTCCCACCAGTCCGCGCTTCGCCCTCGCGCCGGTGCCGCCCCCGCTGAGCGCGCTCGGGGCCCAGGTCATCGGTCCCCTCGCCCAGTCCGCCACCGCGCTGCATATCTCCACCCGACCACTCACGGCCATCGCCGCGCAACCCGATCATCGTGTCAGAGACCTCCCCCGCCGTCCGGCGGCGAAACGCCCGACGACGCATCCCCGCCGGGCTCTGACACCATGGCTTGCGTGACTTACTCGTACGATGCCCCAGTTTCGCAGACGCTGTTCGACCGTGCGGCCGTCGTGACGCCCGGCGGCGTGAACTCTCCCGTCCGCGCCTTCCGCGCCGTCGGTGGTACGCCCCGTTTCATGGTGTCCGGTACCGGTCCGTACCTCACCGACGCCGACGGTCGCGAGTATGTCGACCTGGTGTGCTCGTGGGGACCGATGATCCTCGGCCATTCCCACCCTGAGGTGATCGAGGCGGTGCAGGCGGCCGTCGCCCGCGGCACCTCCTTCGGTACGCCGGGTGAGGGTGAGGTCGCGCTCGCCGAGGAGATCGTCGACCGGATCGCGCCGGTGGAGCAGGTGCGGCTGGTGTCCTCCGGCACCGAGGCGACGATGTCGGCCATCCGGCTCGCCCGCGGCTTCACCGGCCGCGCCAAGGTGATCAAGTTCGCCGGCTGCTACCACGGGCACGTGGACGCGCTGCTGGCCGCGGCGGGCTCGGGGGTGGCGACGTTCGGGCTGCCGGACACCCCGGGCGTCACCGGGGCCCAGGCCGGCGACACGATCGTCCTTCCCTACAACGACCTGGACGCCGTCCGGCACGCCTTCGCCCGCCACCCGGGCGAGATCGCCTGTGTGATCACCGAGGCGTCGCCGGGCAACATGGGCGTCGTGCCGCCGCTGCCGGGCTTCAACGCCGGGCTGAAGTCGCTGTGCGCGGAGAGCGGCGCCCTCTACATCTCCGACGAGGTCATGACGGGCTTCCGGGTGTCGAAGTCCGGCTGGTACGGCATCGACGGTGTCGAGCCGGACCTGATGACCTTCGGCAAGGTCATGGGCGGCGGCTTCCCGGCCGCGGCGTTCGGCGGGCGCGCCGACGTCATGGCCCACCTCGCCCCGTTCGGCCCCGTCTACCAGGCGGGCACCCTCTCCGGGAACCCGGTCGCCACCGCCGCCGGCCTCGCCCAGCTGCGGCTGCTGGACGACGCGGCCTACGAGCGGGTGGACGCGGTCTCCGCCGAGCTGCGCGGGCTGGTCACCGAGGCGCTGGCCAAGGAAGGGGTGACGCACCGGCTGCAGACCGCCGGGAACATGTTCTCCGTCTTCTTCACCGACGAGGACGTCACCGACTACGACAAGGCCAAGGCCCAGCAGGCGTACCGTTTCACCGCGTTCTTCCACGCCATGCTCGCCCAGGGCGTCTACCTCCCGCCGTCCGCCTTCGAGTCCTGGTTCGTCTCCACGGCCCACGACAGCGCGGCGGTCGAGCGGATCGCGGCCGCACTGCCGACCGCGGCGCGGGCCGCCGCCGAGGCCTCCGCATGATGGACGACATGACCAACGCGAGTGCCCCCGAGGGGCAGAGCAGCACCACCGTCGTGCACCTGGTGCGCCACGGCGAGGTGCACAACCCGGACGGTGTGCTCTACGGGCGCAGGCCGGGCTACCACCTCTCGGAGCTCGGCCGGCAGATGGCCGACCGGGTCGCCGAGCACCTGGCCGACCGGGACATCCGGTACGTCGTCTCCTCCCCGCTGGAGCGGGCCCAGGAGACGGCGACGCCGGTCGCCAAGGCGCACGCGCTGGACCTCGCCACCGACGAGCGGCTGATCGAGGCGGGCAACGTCTTCGAGGGCAAGACCTTCGGGGTCGGGGACGGCGCCCTGAAGCGCCCGGCCAACTGGCGTCACCTCACCAACCCGTTCCGGCCGTCCTGGGGTGAGCCGTACATCGACCAGGTGGTGCGGATGATGTCGGCGCTCGGCGCCGCGCGCGACGCCGCGCGGGGGCACGAGGCGGTGGCGGTCAGCCACCAGCTCCCGATCTGGATCGTCCGGAGCTTCGCCGAGCGGCGCCGGCTGTGGCACGACCCGCGCCGCCGGCAGTGCACCCTGGCGAGCGTGACCTCGTTCAGCTTCCAGGGCGACCGGCTCGTCTCGGTTGGCTACAGCGAACCCGCCCGGGACCTGGTCCCGCCGCATCTGCTCGCCGGTGCCCAGAAGCGCTTCGGCAGGGGTGCTGTCAAGGGCAGCAAGGGATTCGGAGCGTAGAAAACGCGCCGTTTTCCGGAACCCGCCTCTCGCCCCCTCCCTCTTAGCCGGTGTCCGTTCGTACGAGGAACGGACACCGGTACGTGGATGGGGACACAATGCGCGACATCAGTCGTCGGGGACTGCTGGGCATGGGACTGGGCGCGGTGGCCGCTGCGGGAGCCGCGGGCTGCGGCCCGGACACGGGCTCCGGCACCGGACGCGGAGGAAGGGCTTCCGGAGGGGGCGGCGGGAGTGACCGGCCCGCGGAGAAGCCGATCGGGGACGGTTCGACCGCGCACAGCGGGCGGCAGCCCCACCAGCCCAAGGCCGAGCGGCTCGAACCGGGCCAGACCCCGCCCCAGTTCGTGATCTTCTCCTGGGACGGCGCGGGCGAGGTCGGCAACGGTCTCTTCCCGCGCTTCCGCAAGGTGGCCCGGGATCACGGCGCGGCCATGACCTTCTTCCTCTCCGGCATCTATCTGCTGCCCGAGTCCAAGAAGCGGCTGTACCACCCGCCGAACAACCCGGTCGGCGCCTCCGCCATCGGCTACCTCACCGACGACCACATCCGGGTCACCCTGGAGAACCTGCGCAAGGCCTGGCTCGAGGGCCACGAGATCGGGACCCACTTCAACGGCCACTTCTGCAGCGGCACGGGCTCGGTGGAGAACTGGACCCCCGCCCAGTGGCGCTCCGAGATCGACCAGGCTGTGTCGTTCGTCACCAAGTGGCGGACCAACACCGGCTTCAAGGACCTCCCGTCGCTGCCCTTCGACTACACGAAGGAGCTGGTGGGCGGCCGGACCCCGTGTCTCAAGGGGCAGGGCCGGCTGCTGCCGACGGCCAGGGAGCTCGGCTGGCGGTACGACGCCAGCTCGTCCGGCGGCCTTCAGGTCTGGCCCAGCAAGAAGCTGGGCATATGGGACCTTCCGCTCCAGCAGATACCTTTCCCCGGCCGCAGCTTCCAGGTCCTGTCGATGGACTACAACATGATGGCCAACCAGTCGCAGGCCGCGACCCAGAGCGATCCGTCGAACTACCCGGGCTGGGAGAAGCAGGCCCGCGGGGCGCTGATCCAGGGCTTCCAGCGGGCCTACGAGAGCAACCGGGCGCCGTTCTTCGTCGGCAACCACTTCGAGGAGTGGAACGGCGGCATCTACATGAACGCCGTCGAGGAGGCGATCAAGCACATCGCCGACGAGAAGCGGAAGGACGTGCGGCTGGTGTCCTTCCGGCAGTACGTGGACTGGCTGGACGCCCAGGACCCCAAGGTGCTCGCGAAGCTGCGCCGGCTGGGCGTCGGTGAACAGCCGACGGGTGGCTGGAAGTCGTACCTCTCGACCGTCTGATCCCTCCGTCGAGCCCCCGTCGAGCCCTCAGTCGAGTCCTCCGTCCGGGCGATTCGATGCCGCCCCTGACAGGGGGTTTCGGGTGGGTTGAGGGGGGTGCGAATTCTCCCCGGAAGCGCCATGCGAAACTTTTCACATGAGTGCTCGCCGTGTGCCCCGACGCCGCACGCCCCTCCGCCGGACCGTCCTTCCGGCCGTGGGCGCGGCGGCCACCGCGCTCGTCCTGACGTCCTGCCTCGGCGGCGGCACGTCCGGAGGCTCCGCCGGGACGAAGTTCGTCGCCGGAACCGGAGGCATCGACACCGCGAAGAAGGCCGACCGGCAGCCGCTCCCCGACATCTCCGGCACCACCCTCGACGGCAAGAAGCTGAACCTCGCCGACTACAAGGGCAAGCTCCTCGTCATCAACGTCTGGGGCTCCTGGTGCTCGCCGTGCCGGCTCGAGATGCCGCACCTGGTGAAGGTGGCCAAGGCCACCAAGGCGGACGGCGTGGAGTTCGTCGGGATCAACGTCCGCGACCCCAACAAGCCGCCGGCCGTGAAGTTCCAGAAGGAATTCGGCGTGCCCTACCCGAGCCTCTACGACCCGGTGGGGAAGCTGATGCTGCGCTTCCCGGCCGGAAGCCTCAACCCGAAGGCGATCCCGTCGACGGTCATCGTCGACCGGGACGGCAAGGTCGCGGCCCGTGCCCTGAAGGCCCTGAGCGAGGACGAGCTGCGCAAGGCGCTCGACCCGCTCATCGCGGAGAAGTGATCGTGTGAGCCTGCTCGCCGCTGCCGCGACCGACCCGAACGACACCGTCATGACGGGGGCTCTGCTGCTCGCGGTGCCCATCGCCCTCCTCGGGGGGCTCGTCTCCTTCTTCTCCCCGTGCGTGCTGCCGCTGGTGCCGGGCTATCTGTCGTACGTGACCGGCGTCACCGGCACCGACCTGGCCGAGGCCCGGCGGGGCCGGATGGTCGCCGGGGCCTCGCTGTTCGTCCTCGGCTTCACCGCGGTCTTCGTCTCCGGCGGCGCCCTCTTCGGCCAGGCCGGGCTGACCCTGGAAGCGCACAAGGAGACGATCACCAAGATCCTCGGCGCTCTGACGATCGCCATGGGGCTGATCTTCACCGGCGTGCTCGGCGGGTTCACCCAGCGCGAGCTGCGCTTCCACACCAAGCCCGCGGTGGGGCTGGTGGGCGCGCCGATGCTCGGCGTGCTGTTCGGCCTCGGCTGGACCCCGTGCCTCGGCCCGACGCTGGCCGCGGTCAACACCCTGGCCCTCCGCGAGGCGAGCGCCGGCCGCGGGGCGCTGCTCACCACCGTGTACTGCCTGGGTCTGGGCCTGCCCTTCATACTGGCGGCGGTCGCCTTCCGGCGGGCGCTCGGCGCGTTCGGCTGGGTCAAGCGGCACTACGTCTGGGTGATGCGGACCGGCGGCCTGATGCTGGTCACCGTCGGAGTCCTGCTCGTCACCGGCGTCTGGGACCGGATGATCGCCGACATGCAGGTCTGGACCTCCAACTTCACCCCGGGAATCTGATCCATGACCCACACGGACAACGCCACCGCCGACGCCGCGGAGGAGACCGGCCTGGGCGCAGCCGGCTCCCAGCTGTCGACGGCGCCGGTCGAGGAGCAGCCCGGGCAGGCGATGCCCGGGTCCTTCGGCGGGGTGCGCCGGCCCGGGGTGCTGGGTGGGCTCGCCTGGTCGGGCCGGGAGGCCGTCGGCTGGGGCCGCTGGTTCTGGCGGCAGCTCACCTCCATGCGCACCGCGCTGATCCTGCTCTTCCTGCTGTCGCTGGCCTCCGTCCCCGGTTCGCTGGTGCCGCAGTCGAGCGTCGACCCGGTCAAGGTCCAGACGTTCAAGGACCAGCACGAGACCCTCGCCCCCGTCTACGAGAAGCTGGGGCTCTTCCACGTCTACAGCTCGGTGTGGTTCTCGGCCGTCTACATCCTGCTGTTCGTCTCCCTCATCGGCTGCATCGTCCCCCGCAGCTGGCAGTTCGTGGGCCAGCTCCGCGGCCTGCCGCCGGCCGCGCCGAAGCGGCTGACCCGGCTGCCCGCCCACACGACCTGGCGCACGGACGCCGAGCCCGGGCAGGTGCTCGCCGCCGCGCAGCGCATGGTCCGGCGGCGGCGCTTCCGCGCCCACACCGTCGGTGACGCCGTCGCAGCAGAGAAGGGCTACCTGCGGGAGGCCGGGAACCTGGTCTTCCACATCGCGCTGATCGTGATGCTCGTGGCCTTCGCGGTCGGGCAGCTGTGGAAGTCGGAGGGCGGCAAGCTGATCGTCGAGGGCGACGGCTTCTCCAACACGCTCACCCAGTACGACGACTTCAAGTCCGGCAGTCTCTTCGACGCCGACAGCCTCGCGCCCTTCGGCTTCTCCCTGCACTCCTTCGACGCGACCTACGAGCGGAAGGGCCCGCAGAAGGGCACCCCCCGCAAGTACCGCGCCGACGTCACGTACTGGGAAGGCGCGGACGGGAAGACGAAGCGGAGCGCCATCGAGGTGAACAAGCCCCTCGATGTCGCGGGCAACAAGGTCTACCTCCTCGAGCACGGCTATGCGCCGGTCGTCACCGTCCGGGACGGCCAGGGCGACGTCGCCTACCAGGGTTCGGTGGCCTTCCTCCCGCAGGACGGCAACCTCAGCTCCGTCGGCGTGATCAAGGTCCCGGACTACCGGGACAAGGACGGCAAGAAGGACCAGCTCGGCTTCCAGGGCCGGTTCGCCCCGACCTATGCGCTGGACGCGGTCCGCGGCCCGCACTCCTCCTTCCCGGCGCTGGACTTCCCGGTGCTGTCGCTGAACGCCTACCACGGCAGCCTCGGCATCGACTCCGGGCTGCCGCAGAACGTGTACCAGCTCGAAACGCGCAAGATGAAGCAGTTCAAGGACAAGAACGGCGACATCTTCCGCAAGGCGCTGCGTCCGGGCGAGACCATGAAGCTCCCGGACGGCGCGGGCTCCCTGAAGTTCGACGGGGTGAAGGCCTGGGCCAGCTTCCAGGTCTCCCACCGGCCCGCCAACGGGTTCGCCCTCGGCGGCGCGGTGGCGGCGCTGGCCGGTCTCGCGGCCTCGCTCTTCATCCAGCGCCGGCGCGTCTGGGTGCGGGCGGTGCGCGACGCCGACGGCAGCACGGTCGTCGAGATGGCCGGGCTCGGCCGCAGCGAATCGGCGAAGCTCCCGGAGGAGCTGGCCGATCTCGCCGTGGCCCTCCGGCCGGACGCGCCGCCGACGGAGCACGCTCCCGAGCAGGCGGCCCGGGACTCCGAGATGGCGGACCCGGCCCCCGAGGAGAGTGCAGCCACCGAACCAGCCGGCTCACCAGCGGCGGAAACACCAGCGGCGGAAACGCCGGCCGACCCACCAGCCGACCCTGCCGAACCCGGAGAAGGCGAAGGAGCACGCGCGTGAACCTCGCGGCCGCGGCCAACGAGAACCTGGCCCACATCAGCAACGTGCTGATCTATTCGGCGATGGCGGTCTACACCCTCGCCTTCATCGCGCATATGTCGGAGTGGGTCTTCGGCAGCCGCAGCAAGGTGGGCCGCACCGCTGCCGCGCTCACCGCGCCCGCGGCCCCCGAGGTCACCGTCACGGCCTCCGGACAGGCCGGCGGCACGGCCGTGCTCGACCGCCCCAAGGTCGTCACCCGGTCCGTCGCGGGCACCCGTGACGTGCCCGACGGCCCCGGCGCCGCCGGCGGCACCGAGAAGGGCGATCTGTACGGCCGCATCGCCGTCTCCCTGACCGTCCTCGCCTTCCTCATGCACTTCGGTGGCGTGCTCACCCGTGCGCTCTCGGTGGAACGCGCCCCCTGGGGCAACATGTACGAGTTCTCCACCACGTTCTCGATGGTGGCCGTGGCGGTGTACCTCGTCCTCCTCGTGCTGAAGAAGAACGTGCGCTGGATCGGACTCCCTCTGGTCACGAGCGTCCTCCTCGATCTGGGCCTCGCTGTCTCCGTCTTGTACACCGACAGCGACCAGTTGGTTCCCGCCCTGCACTCGTACTGGCTGTGGATCCACGTCTCCTGCGCGATCATCTCCGGCGCGGTCCTCTACCTCGGCGCGGTCGGCAGCCTGCTGTACCTCTTCCGCGACCGCTACGAGGCCCGGCTCGCCGACCCGTCGGGCCAGCAGCCGGGCGCCTTCGCCGCCTCGGTCCTGGAGCGGCTGCCCTCCGCCGCCAGCCTCGACAAGTTCGCGTACCGCATCAACGCCACGGTGTTCCCGCTGTGGACCTTCACGATCATCGCGGGCGCCATCTGGGCCGAGGCCGCCTGGGGCCGCTACTGGGGCTGGGACCCCAAGGAGGTCTGGTCCTTCATCACCTGGGTCGCCTACGCCTGCTACCTGCACGCCCGCGCCACCGCCGGCTGGAAGGGCCGCAAGGCCGCCTACCTGGCCCTGATCGCCTTCGGCTGCTACCTCTTCAACTACTACGGCGTGAACATCTTCGTCACCGGCAAGCACTCCTACGCCGGGGTCTGACGGCTCGTTCGACGACGGCGGCCGTCCCACCGAGAAGGCTCGGTGGGACGGCCGCCGTCGTTCTGTCCGTCTCCCCCCCCGGGATGCGCGGGGAGTGAACCCGCTCAGCCCCGGTTCTCGTCCGGGCCGTGGTCCTCGTCCCGCTCCCGCTCGGGGTCCTTGTCCCGCGACGCCTCGCGGTCCTTGTCCAGGGACTTGAGGAAGTCGGGGTTGTCGTCCGGAGCGACCCAGCGGCCCCCGCCACGGCCGCCGAACGACCGGGTCGTGCCGCCCGCCGTCGCGCGCCGGGGGCGTCCTGCGAGGAACCACGCGAGCGAGCCGAACAGCGCATAGCCGAAGAGCACGATGATCAGCACCCAGGCACCCTTGGGAAGCTTGCGGACCTCGTTCTCGGGGGTGTTCAGACAGTCGATGAACGCGTAGATCCACATCGCCAGGACCAGCAGAAACGGCAGATACCTGAGCATGGTGGTGCGGTCCCCCTGACGGCGGGCGGTGAGGCCGGGCGAGGCCCCGGGTACGTGACCAGGGTAGTAGGTGCCCGATACTGGGGCGTATGGCTTACGACGATCTTCGCTCCCTGCTGCGGGCGCTGGAGCGCGACGGCGACCTCCAGCGCATCAAGGCCGAGGTGGACCCCTTTCTGGAGGTCGGTGAGATCGTCGACCGGGTGAACAAGGCCGGCGGACCCGCGCTCCTCTTCGAGAACGTCAAGGGTTCGGCGATGCCGCTGGCCATGAACGTCTTCGGGACCGACCGCCGCCTGCTCAAGTCCCTCGGACTGGCGTCCTACGACGAGATCAGCGAGAGGATCGGCGGTCTGCTCAAGCCGGAGCTGCCGCAGGGCTTCGTCGGGATGCGGGAGGCCTTCGGCAAGCTGGCCGGCATGGCGCACGTGCCGCCGCGGAAGGTCAAGGACGCCCCGGTCCAGGAGACCGTCCTCACCGGTGACGACGTCGACCTCGACCGGCTCCCGGCCCTGTTCACCTGGCCGGAGGACGGCGGGTCGTTCTTCAACCTCGGCCTCACGCACACCAAGGACCCGGAGACCGGGGTCCGCAACCTCGGGCTCTACCGGCTCCAGCGCCACGACCGCCGGACCATCGGCATGCACTGGCAGATCCACAAGGACAGCCGCAACCACTACCAGGTGGCGGCCCGCCGCGGGGAGAGGCTGCCGGTCGCCATCGCCTTCGGCTGCCCGCCCGCGGTGACGTACGCCTCCACCGCGCCGCTGCCCGCCGACATCGACGAGTACCTGTTCGCCGGATTCGTCCAGGGCAAGCGCGTCGAGATGGTCGACTGCAAGACCGTGCCGCTCCAGGTCCCGGCCAACGCCGAGGTCGTCCTGGAGGGCTGGCTGGAGCCCGGGAAGATGCTGCCGGAGGGCCCGTTCGGGGACCACACCGGCTTCTACACCCCGCAGGAGGACTTCCCGGCCCTCACCATCGACTGCGTGACGATGCGTCGGCGGCCGCTCCTCCAGTCGATTGTCGTCGGCCGGCCGCCCACCGAGGACGGGCCGCTGGGGCGCGCCACCGAGCGCTTCTTCCTGCCGCTGCTCAAGGTGATCGTGCCGGACATCGTGGACTACCACCTGCCCGAGGCGGGCGGCTTCCACAACTGCGCGATCGTCTCGATCGACAAGCGCTACCCCAAGCACGCGCAGAAGGTCATGCACGCCATCTGGGGCGCGCACATGATGTCGCTCACCAAGCTGATCGTCGTGGTCGACGCCGACTGCGATGTGCACGATCTGCACGAGGTCGCCTGGCGGGCCCTCGGCAACACCGACTACGCGCGTGACCTGAGCATCGTCGAGGGCCCGGTCGACCACCTCGACCACGCCTCCTACCAGCAGTTCTGGGGCGGCAAGGCGGGCATCGACGCCACCCGGAAGCTGCCCGAGGAGGGCTACACCCGGGACGGCGGCTGGCCGGAGATGGTGCGGTCCGACCCGGAGACGGCGGCGAAGGTCGACCGCCGCTGGAAGGAGTACGGCCTGTGATGTCCGCCGCCGAGGGCGTCGTCGGGCCGGGCCCGGCACCGACGGGCCGGGTGAAGGCATTCCTCCGGCTCGTGATGATCGAGCACTCGGTCTTCGCGCTGCCCTTCGCCTACATCGCCTCGCTCACCGCGATGTTCCTGGAGGACGGCCGGGTCCACTGGGGAGAACTGCTCCTGGTCACCGTCGCGATGGTGGGGCTGCGGACCTTCGCCATGGCCGCCAACCGGATCATCGACCGTGAGATCGACGCCCGGAATCCGCGCACCGCGAGCAGGGAGCTGGTCACCGGCGCCGTCTCCGTCCGGTCCGCCTGGACGGGTGCCCTCGTCGCCGTCGTCGTCTTCCTCGGGGCCGCGGCCCTGCTCAACCCGCTCTGCCTGGCGCTGGCCCCGGTCGCGGTGATCCCGATGGTGGTCTATCCGTACGGCAAGCGGTTCACCCACTACCCACACGCCATCCTCGGCCTGGCGCAGGCCATGGGCCCGGTCGGCGCCTGGCTGGCCGTCACCGCGGACTGGTCCTGGGAGGCGGTGCTCCTCGGGCTCGCCGTCGGCATCTGGATCGGTGGCTTCGACCTCATCTTCGCCTGCCAGGACGTCCAGGCGGACCGGGCGCACGGGGTGCTCTCCGTCCCGGCCCGGTTCGGGGTCGCGGGCGCGCTGTACGGGGCGCGGGCATGCCACGTCCTGACGGTCCTGCTGCTCGCCTGGTACGGCCTGGCCACCGGTGCGGGGGTGTTCTTCTGGGCGGGGCTGCTGATCGTGGTCACGGCGTTCCTCTACGAGCACAGCATCGTCCGGCCCGGCGATCTGTCCCGGCTCAACCGGGCCTTCTTCACCGTCAACGGCTTCATCGGCATCGCGCTGTTCGTCTGCTCCCTGCTCGACCTGCTGGTGCGCGGCCTGACGGTCTGACCGTCGGGCCGCCGACGGCGGGTACCGGTCGCCGTCGGCGCGCGCCGGGGGCTGCCGCAACCGGGACGGTGCCCGGGGCACAGCGGTGCGGGCGGCACATGCCGGAGCCCGTCGCCATCGGGGGCGGGGCGGCGTCGGACGGGAAGCGCGCCATCGCCGACCGGAGCAAGGGGCCGGTGGCCGCCCGGCTTCAGACGGGCTCGTCCGGGCGCCCGCGGCGGAACAGGAAGGCCGCCAGCACCCCGCCGACCAGGCCGAAGAGGTGCCCCTGCCAGCTCACCGCGCCCGCGCTGGGCAGCACGCCCCACAGAATCGAGCCGTAGACCATCGCCACCAGCAGGCCGACCAGGATGTCCAGCGGCCGGCGGTCGACGAACCCGCGGACCAGCAGATAGCCGAAGAGCCCGAAGACGACGACCGAGGCGCCCGCGGTCACCGAACCCGGCGGCGCGGTGAACCAGACACCGAGGCCCCCGACCAGGACGATCACGCAGACCACCCCGAGGAAGCGGCGCACGCCGCCGAGGGCCGCGAGGAAGCCGAGGATCAGCAGCGGCACGGTGTTCGCCGCGACGTGTCCGAAGCCGAAGTGGAGAAAGACCGCGGGCGGTATGTCCGCGAGTTCGGCCGGCTCGCGCGGGGTGATGCCGTACGGGTCGAGGGCGTGCCCCGTCGCCACGTCGACGGCTTCGAGCAGCCACAGCAGCGCCACCCAGCCGACCATCAGCACGGCCGCGGCCTTCATCCGGTCGCCTCTGCTCCGCCCCGCCGGCGCGGCCGCCGGTCCGTACGACATCGCACCTCGCCTCCTGTGCTCTCGCCCGGGCCCGGCCTCCTCCGCGGGCGCCGCGCTCCGGGCCGTCACCCGGACAACGGCCGAGGTGGGGCACCCGGTTCCTGCCCGGGCAGGGTTCCCGGTGGCTGCCTCCGGATAGGCTCGGGCCGTGCAGCCGCCCCAGCAGCAACCGAACGACGCCGCCGCCACCGGCCCGCGCCGGCCGTGGGTCGTCGGCGTGTCCGGCGCCTCCGGCACGCCCTACGCCGCCGCCGTCCTGCGTGCCCTGCTGCACGCGGGCGAGCCGGTGGACCTGGTGATCAGCCGGGCCTCCCGGCTCACGCTGCTGGACGAGACCGGCATCTCCTTCCGGGACGCCCACTGGCGCGCGGACCTCCGTACCTGGCTGGCGCGCGGCGCGGACGGCACCCCGGACTTCTTCGCAGCGGGGCTGCCGGACCTGGACGACGTGCGGTACTGGTCCGCGGGCGATCTGGCGGCCGGGCCCTCGTCGGGCTCGTACCCCGCCCGGGGCATGCTGATCGTTCCGGCGAGCACGGCCTGTGTGGCCGGGGTGGCGCTGGGGCTGTCGAAGGATCTGCTCCAGCGGACCGCGAGCGTGACCCTCAAGGAGCGCCGGACGCTGGTGGTCGCGGTCCGCGAGACACCGCTGAGCGGTCAGACGCTGAAGCAGCTGGTGGCGCTGGACGAGGCGGGGGCCGTGGTGCTGCCGGCCTCCCCGGCGTTCTACGCCGGGGCGACCCACATCCAGGAGCTGGTGGACTTCGTCGCGGGCCGGGCCCTGGACGCGGCCGGGGTGCCGCACACGCTGTACCGCCGGTGGCAGGGCGACATCGGAGGCTCCCGGGCGGAGTAGTCGCTCCGCTCCACGAGGGAGGACGGTCGCTTCCCGCGCCGGGGGGAAGCGAGGCTCGGCTGCGCCCCTGCCCCGGTGCGGCCCCGGGCGGGGCGACACCCGTACCGTGTCTTCGGGTATTGGCTGAAAGATTCACAGGCGAGTGGGGTTCCGCGCCTTAAATTTTATATATTGAACCTGAAATGACTGAATAATGGAAGGCTCCAGTTACATGGACGCGGTGGACAGGCAGCTCATCCAGGCCCTCCGGGAGAACGGCAGGGCCTCGTACGCCGAGCTGGGCAGGCTCGTCGGGCTCTCCGGGCCCAGCGTCACGGACCGGATCAACCGTCTCGAGGCGGCCGGCGTGATCACCGGCTACCGGGCGACCGTCGACTCCGCCTCCCTCGGCCTCGGGGTCACCGCCCTGATCGGCATCTCGCTGACCGACGCCACCGACCACGAGGACGTCGCGTACCGGCTGCGCGACCTGGAGGAGATCGAGGACTGCTGGTTCATCGCCGGCGACGACTCCTACATGCTCAAGGTGCGGGTCGGCAACGTCGACGGCCTGGAGAAGACCATCCGCCGGCTCTCCGGCACCAAGGGCGTCTCCCGGACCCGGACCACCATCGTGCTCTCCACCAAGTGGGAGAACCGGGTCGGCGAACTCCCCGAGGAGTGACCGGCCCCGTCCGGGACCGGGCAGCCGTCCGGGGCCGTCCGTCCACGGCCCCGGGCGCCGCGTGGGCCCGGAACGGCGGGGTCCGGGAGTGGTGCGGGCCGGTGACACAGGGGTGGCGTACGCTCGGGTGAGCCCGATCGGAAGACGTATGGGAGGCGGCCGCATGGACGCGGGGCTCAAGCGTGAGCTGGAGGAGAAGGTCCACGCGGGGGAGCGACTGACCCGTGAGGACGGCATCGCCCTCTACGAGTCCGACGACCTCGCCTGGCTGGGCGGCCTCGCCCACGAGGTGCGGACCCGCAAGAACGGCGACGTGGTCCACTTCAACGTCAACCGCCACCTCAACATGACGAACGTGTGCACCGCGTCGTGCGCCTACTGCTCGTTCCAGCGCAAGCCGGGCGAGAAGGACGCGTACACGATGCGCATCGAGGAAGCGGTCCGCCTCGCCAAGGCGATGGAGGGCGAGAACCTCACCGAGCTGCACATCGTCAACGGTCTCCACCCCACGCTGCCCTGGCGCTACTACCCGCGCTCCCTGAAGGCCCTCAAGGAAGCCCTCCCCGAGGTCTCGCTGAAGGCGTTCACCGCCACCGAGATCCACCACTTCGAGACGATCTCCGGGCTGACGGCCTCCGAGATCCTCGACGAACTGATCGACGCCGGGCTGGAGTCGCTGACCGGCGGCGGCGCCGAGATCTTCGACTGGGAGGTGCGGCAGCACATCGTCGACCACCGCACCCACTGGGAGGACTGGTCGCGCATCCACCGCCTGGCGCACGAGAAGGGGCTCAAGACCCCTTCCACCATGCTGTACGGGCACATCGAGGAGCCCCGGCACCGCGTCGACCACGTGCTGCGGCTGCGGGAACTCCAGGACGAGACCGGCGGCTTCCAGGTCTTCATCCCGCTGCGCTACCAGCACGACTTCGTCGACATGCAGGACGGCAAGGTCCGCAACCGGCTCCAGGCCCGCACCACGATGGCCACCGGGGCGGAGGCGCTGAAGACGTTCGCGGTCTCCCGGCTGCTCTTCGACAACGTCCCGCACGTCAAGGTCTTCTGGGTGATGCACGGCGTGCAGACCGCGCAGCTCGCCCTCCAGCACGGCGCGGACGACATGGACGGCTCGGTCGTCGAGTACAAGATCACGCACGACGCCGACAACTACGGCACCCCGAACAAGCTGACCCGGGACGACCTGCTCGACCTGATCCGCGACGCCGGCTTCCGCCCGGTCGAGCGGAACACCCGGTACGAGGTCATCCGCGAGTACCCGGGGCCGGACCCGGAGCGCCGCGAGACCCCGCAGCCGATGCGCCTCTGAGGTCCGCCGCGGCCACCTCATGACCGGATTCGGGGGGCCGGGCCGGATGCGCGCGAAACCGTAGGCTCCGTGGCCATGCCGCTCACGTTCGACCCGGACCCCGCCGTCACCCCCGGTCTGCGCGACGGCGTCTGCGCCCTGTGGGCGGAGGTCGCGAACGCCGGGGGCGCCGTCGGCTTCGTTCCGCCGGTGACGCCCCAGGACGTACGGCCCGAGCTGCTCACCCAGCTCGCGTCCATGGCCCGGGGCCGCACCCGGCTCGTCGTCGGTCGCGACGAGGACGGCACGGTCGTGGCGGCCGCCTTCCTCACCCTCAACACCGCCGCGGTCTCCCGCCACTGGTGCTGGGCCCACACCGTGCTGGTCCATCCGTCCCGGCAGCGCCAAGGTCACGGACGGGCCCTGATGGCCGCCGTCGGGCGCACCGCCCGCGGACTGGACGGCATCCACGGCATCCGGCTGACCTGCCGGAGCGGCCTGGGCCTGGAGGAGTTCTACGGCGCCTGCGGCTACCGGGAGGTCGGCCGGGTGCCGGACGGGATCCGGGTCGCGGACGGCGGCTTCCACGACGACGTGACGTTCTGGCTCCGGCTCCGCCGGTGACCTGAGCCGGAGAGCCGCTGCCCACTGCCACCGAATCGCCGGCACAGGCCCTGCGCCCTGCCCGAGGACCGGTCGGTCCCCCTCATTTGATCCGGATCCGGACATGCTTCACTGGAGTCGGCCCCGTACCGCCACCGCAGAGAAGAAGGTCCCTCCGTGAGCAGCAAGCAGCACGCCACTCTCCGCTACACCGCGATGCGCTTCGGCATCTTCGCCGGCTGCTTCCTCGTCGTCTGGGGCCTGACCCGCCTGCAGATCCTGCCGAGCGGTATCGGTGACTCCCACATCATCTGGGTGCTGCTGCTCGCCCTCATCCTGTCGGCGCCGCTCAGCTTCATACTCCTGCGCAAGCAGCGCGACCGGATGTCCGAGGAGGTCGCGCCGCGCGTGGAGCGGGTCAAGGAGCGGCTGACCGCCAACCAGGCCCAGGAAGACGCGTAACGCTCGTCACAGCACTGGGCCCTCTCCGGCACCGTCCGGCCACACCCCATCGCGGAGCAACCGCTCCACGGTGGGGTGTTCACGTTGTGCGCGGGGGTGTGCGCCGCCCCGTCATCTCAAAGAAGATCTTTGAATAGCTCAAAGTTCAAGTGTTACCGTGACGGGCATGACGACAGCAGCAGCGCACCGCATGGCCATGGGGCATCCGCTCATGGCGCGCCTGCCCGTCGATCTCTGCCGCTGTCTGCCCGCGGCCTGTTGCCGCAGCTGAGCGACAAGCATCGTCGGCGCTGCCGTCACCTCACGGCCCGCCGCACCCCGTGTCCCCCTGTTTTGTTCCTCGCCGGAGTGTGCCCGTGTCCACCGAAGCCCCCGCCCCGCAGCCGGCTGCCGAGAAGAGACTCGGCAGCCTCATACCGAAGGTGCCGTTCTGGGCGCAGATCCTGCTGGGTCTCGTCCTCGGCGTCGTGCTCGGCTGGATCGCCCGCAGCGGCGACGTCGGCTGGCTGCTCACCACCCTCGACAAGACCGGCTCGATCTTCGTCCAGCTGCTGAAGCTGGCGGTGGCGCCGCTCGTGTTCTTCGCGATCCTGGTGTCCATCACCAATCTGCGGAACGTCAACAACGCCGCCCGGCTGGCGACCCGCACCCTGCTGTGGTTCATGGTCACCTCGCTGATCGCGGTCGCCATCGGGCTCGCCATCGGCCTGATCACCAACCCGGGCTCGGGCACCGGCCTGACCCCGAAGGACGGCGCCAAGCCCGACGAGGCGGGCACCTGGCTGGACTTCCTGACGGGCATCGTCCCGGAGAACGTCATCACGCCGTTCACCGAACTCAACGTGCTGCAGATCGTCTTCATGGCCGCCGTCGCCGGTGTCGCCGCGCTCCAGCTCGGTGAGAAGGCGCAGCCGATCCTGGACCTCAGCCAGTCCGTCCTGGAGCTGCTGCAGAAGGCCCTCTGGTGGGTCATCCGGCTCGCCCCGGTCGGCACCCTCGGCCTGATCGGCTACGCCATCGCCACCTACGGCTGGAACCTGATCGGCAAGTACGCGACCTTCACCGCCGACGTCTACATCGGCTGCGCGCTGGTGATGTTCGGTGTCTACCCCCTGCTGCTGACGACGGTCGCCAAGGTCAACCCGCTGCAGTTCTTCCGGGGCGCCTGGCCCGCCATCCAGCTGGCCTTCGTCTCCCGCTCCTCGGTCGGCACCATGCCGGTCACCCAGCAGGTCACCGAGCGCCTCGGCGTGCCGAAGGAGTACGCCTCCTTCGCGGTCCCGTTCGGCGCCACCACGAAGATGGACGGCTGCGCGGCGATCTACCCGGCGCTCGCGGCGATCTTCATCGCGGAGATCTTCGGGGTGCACCTGGGCGTGGGCGACTACCTCCTGATCGCCTTCGTCTCCGTCGTCGGCTCGGCCGCGACGGCGGGTCTGACCGGCGCCACGGTGATGCTCACCCTCACCCTGTCCACGCTGGGCCTCCCGCTGGAGGGCGTCGGCCTGCTGCTGGCGATCGACCCGGTCCTGGACATGATGCGCACCGCCACCAACGTGGCCGGCCAGGCGCTGATCCCGGTCATCGTCGCCGCCCGCGAAAAGATCCTCGACCGTGACGCGTACGCCGCCGCCGGCGAGGACGCCCCGCACGGCGCGGAAGCGGACGCGGAGCCGGCCCCGGTCGCCGCGTAACCGTCCTTCCCTGCCGCGGAGCCCCCGATTTCCCCCCCGGATCGGGGGCTCCGCTCCGTCCCGGACCGCCACCGGGCGGACCGCGGCGGGTCCGGGCGCGGTGTACGGTCTGGTGTCGGCCGAAGTGCGAGGAAAGGGGAGGGCGTCGTCATGACTCCTCGACGGAGCCCCGACCCCGACGCGCCGACCTTCACCGAGCTGGCCCGCCGTCAGCAGATCATCGAGTGCACCATCGACCTGATCTCCACCCGGGGGTTTCCGGCGACGTCGCTGTCCGCGATCGCCGAGGAGGCCGGGATCTCCAAGGCCGCGGTGCTGTACCACTTCGCGTCCAAGGACAACCTCACCCGGGACACGCTGTCCTATGTGCTCGGGCAGTTCACCCGCTATGTGAACGAGTGCCTGGCGCGCCAGGCGGACCCGCGGGCCGCCGTCATGGCCTACGTCCGCGCGATGATCTCCTACCAGCAGGCCAACCGCCGCCATGTCCGGGTGATCACCGAGATGCTGCTGGACGACGCCGGCGGCACGCGGCTGAAGACACCCGGCTCCCATGACACGGCCGGCCGCTGGCAGGCGCTGGCCGATCTGCTGGCCCAGGGGCAGCGGGCCGGCCAGTTCCGGGAGTTCGCCCCGCAGGTCGTGGCACTCGCGATCGGCGGCGCGATCGACGGCGTGGTCGCCCACTGGCTCTCGGACCCCGGTCTCGATCTCGACGCGGCGGCGGACGAGTTGGAGGTCTTCACCCTGCACGCCATCGAACGCCGCGACTGACCCTTCCGCCCGGAGTCCCGGAGTCCCGGAGTCCCGGAGCCCCGGAGCCCCGGAGCCCCCTCCTCCCGCGAGCGGTCCGGCTCCCCGCCCGGGTCGACGGCGCCGGTGAGTGGCAGGTGCCGGCTCCCGCGAGCGGTCCGGCTCCCCGCGGCGGCTCCGCTTGCGCGACAGCCTCCCTGCGCGACAGCCTCCCTGCGCGACAACTCGCCCCTGCGCGACAGCTCGCCGCTACGCGGCGGCCCGGGCGAAGTCCGGTGCGTGCTCGGGGCGGACGCCGATGCCGCCGAAGTAGCCGATCACGGTGCGCAGCGCCGGCACGCGCCGCACCAGCCGCATCGGCACCGGCAGCCGGTCCCCGTCGAGGGTGCCGTCCAGGGCGGGCCGCAGCAGCATCTCGTGCTCGCCCGCCTGCGACTTCTGGGTCAGGGCCGTCGGCCAGTGGCGACGCCGCTGCACCCGTGCCAGGTCCCGTACGCCGACGGTGCCGCGGCGCAGCGGCTCGGCGAGGATCCGGGCGGCCGCCACGGCATCCTGCACCGCGAGGTTCACCCCGACACCGCCGACCGGCGACATGGTGTGCGCCGCGTCCCCGATGCACAGCAGGCCGTCGGTGTACCAGCGGCGGAGCCGGCCCACCGTCACCTCCAGCAGTTTGACGTCGTCCCAGGAGCGGATCGCGTTCGTCGCATGGTGGTCCCAGCCGAACAGGGCGCCGAGCCGCTGCCGCAGCCAGTCGATGTCGTTCCTCCGCAGCTGAGCGTCCTGTCCCTTCCTGATGAGGTAGGAGGCCTGGTAGTAGTCGCCGCGGTCCACCGTGACCGCGGCCTCGCCGTCCCCGAACAGCGCGAACACCCGGCCGTGCCCCGAGCCGGTGGCGTCCTGCCGGGGTATCCGCACCCACCAGACGTCCATCGGGACGTCGAACCAGTCGGAGCGCAGTCCGGCCGCCCGGCGCACCACCGAGTCCCGGCCGTCGCAGCCGACGGTCAGGTCCGCCGAGAGCTCACCGGGCGAGCCCTCCGCGTCGACGTAACGCACGCCCGTCACCCGCCCGTCCGCGCTGCGCAGCCCGGTGACCGAGGTGCACATCCGCAGGGTGAACGACGGCTCGGCGGCGGCCGCGGTCGCGAGCAGGTTCAGGAAGTCCCACTGCGGGACCATGGCGATGTACTTGTGCCTGCCGGGCAGGCGCCGGAAGTCGGCGAGGGCCACCGGCGTCCCGCCGATCACCATGCGCATCTCCTCCAGCCTGCGCTGCGGCAGTCGGGCGAAGCGTTCGCCGAGGCCGAGCTCGTCCAGGAGCCGGAGCGTCGACGGATGCACGGTGTCCCCGCGGAAGTCGCGCAGGAAGTCCCGGTGCTTCTCCAGCACCGTCACCTCGATCCCCGCCCGGGCGAGCAGCAGCCCGAGCATCATCCCCGCCGGGCCGCCCCCCACCACGCAGCACGTCGTCTTCTCCATGGACCCGCCCCTCTCGTCGAAACGCCTGCCCCACGGATCGGGCCGGCCCGTTCGCCCGCCCCGATGTAACCGCACGGTCAGCAATCTAACCGATCGGTCAGCCGCGTGGGGGTCGAACTCCGAAACCGGCGTTCTGCGCCTGATGGTTCGTTCGCCGGGCCCGTGCGACAGACCTTCACCTGTCTGAGGGCGTCTCAACCGGCGGATCCCGGAGGGTCGTCCGGCACGGGGTCGCGCGCGGCGGCGACGGAGGCGGCCCCGGCGCGACCCCACCGGAACGCGCCGCACGGAACGGGCGCGGAGCCTGCCGGGAGGCACGGGCCACCGCCGTGTACGGGCCGGTCGGCCCCGGTGCCGCCGGGCGCCACCGTAGGCTTACCCGCGAGTAGGAAACGGTGGGGAGGCGGCCAGGGTGGGCGGGAAGACCAAGCGAATGCCCCGGGCGGTGCGAGAGCGGCAGATGCTGGACGCGGCGGTGACCACGTTCGCGCAGCGGGGGTACCGGGCCGCCTCGATGGACGAGATAGCGGAACTGGCGGGCGTGTCGAAGCCCCTGGTGTACCTGTATCTCAACTCCAAGGAGGAGCTGTTCGGCGCCTGCGTCCGGCGGGAGGCACAGGCGCTGGTGGAGGCCGTGCGGAACGCGGTCGAGCCGGAGTGCGGGCCGGCGTCCCGACAGCTGTGGCACGGGCTGCGGGGCTTCTTCGCGCACACCGCCGACCACCCGGACGGCTGGGCGGTGCTCAACAGCCAGGCCCGCACCCATGGCGAGCCCTTCGCCGACGAGGTGGCCGCCATGCGCGAGCAACTCGTCGCGTACGTGCGGCGGCTCATCGCCGCGGCCGGCTGCGAGACCCGGTGCGCGCCGGAAGCGGCCGAGCGGGAGATCGCCGCACTGGCGCACGCCCTGGTCGGCGCGGCCGAGTCCCTGGCGGGCTGGGCCAACGCCGTTCCCGGCGAACGTCCTTCGGCGCAGGAGACCGCGACCATCGCGATGAACTTCGCCTGGCCGGGGCTGCAGAACCTGATGGACGGCAACCGCTGGTCACCGGCCCCCTGAACGTCAGCGGTTGCCGGGGCGCGCGGCCACCGGCCCGGTGTCCGTCGCCGCCCGCCCGGAGCGGTTCCCGGAGCCGTCCGCTTCGGTGGCGCCCCGGACGACCTGCCCGGCGAGGTGGATCCGCCGGCCGTCCGGACCGCCGCGCAGCTGAAAGGCCTGGCCGGCGGCGGCGTAGGTGACCGTCGAGGGGAGCAGGACCGGCGAGGTGAACTCGGCCCGGACGAAGACCTGTTCCGCCAGGGAGGCGCCGGACTCGGCCACACAGCGGGCGAAGCTCCAGATGCCGTGGGCGATGGCCCGGGGGAAGCCGAGCGGCTTGGCGGTCCAGGCGTACAGGTGGATCGGGTGGTAGTCACCGGTCGCCGCGGCGTGCCGGCGCCCGAGGTCGGCGGGGAGCGTCCAGGTGGCGCGGGCCGGCAGCAGCTCCGCCGCGCGGGCGGTGCGGTGGTCCCGCTCGGGCCGGGCGGGATGTCCGCGGCGGGTGAGATAGGTGCAGCGGCCCTGCCAGACCAGCTCGCCGTCGCGCCGGGCCTCGGTCACGATCGTCGCCGTGGTGCCCCGGCGGTGGGCCCGCAGCCCCTCCGCGTGCACCCCCAGCTCCAGGACGTCCTCCGTGCTCAGCGGTGCCCACTGCCGGATCTCCGCGGAGGTGTGGACCAGGCCCAGCAGCGGGAGCGGGAAGGCGCGGTCGGCCATCAGCCGGGCGGTCAGCGGAAAGGCCAGGACATGCGGATAGGTGAGCGGCAGCGGCCGCGTCTGCGAGAAGCCGCACACCCGGGCGTACGCACAGAGACGGCCGAGGTCGATCCGGGCCTCGGGGATGACGAGCCGCGTGCCCGGCAGCAGGGCGTCCGCTCTCGGCCGCTTGCCGATGCCGGTCATGATGCCCTTGCCGAGGGCCGGCATCAGCCGCGGCGGGCGGGGCAGTCGGACAGCGGTCGAATCGGCCATGGGCCAACTCCTCACCATGGCTGGGGTGGCGCCAATTTACTTTCCAGTAAGGCTAGTCAACTTGACCCGGCCTCGAAAGGAGCGGGTTTGGAGGTAGGGCGTGGCCGGCTGCCGCGTGGTTGGTGCCCTCGACGCCGGCCCGGATGGCGTACCGCTTCTTCCACTCCTCGGTTCGCTGTTCCTGGCGACGCCGGCCGACATGCCCGGATCGAGTGATCCCGGGGCCGCCGTCCGGCCGTACCGGGGATCCGCACGGCCCGCTGGGATGCCCTGAAGCTCGGCCGGGGCCGGGGCGGGGGTCCTGCGTCCCGTACCGGCCGGGGTGATTCTCGGAGCGGCCGCCGGGCCGGGATCAGGAGCGCGCCCCGGGCTGCCGCACCGGCACACCGGGCAAAGGCAGGAGCCCCGCTCCCCGCCGAAGCGGGGAGCGGGGCTCCTTGGGTACTGCTGCGTCGACCGCGATCGGCCGACCCCGGTGGAGATCCGAAGGATCAGACCGGGGTGACGTTCTCCGCCTGCGGGCCCTTCGGGCCCTGGGTGACGTCGAAGTTCACGGTCTGGTTCTCTTCCAGGGAGCGGAAGCCAGTCGCGTTGATCGCGGAGTAGTGGACGAAGACATCGGGGCCGCCGCCGTCCTGGGCGATGAAGCCGAAGCCCTTCTCGGCGTTGAACCACTTGACGGTTCCGGTAGCCATAAGCCCTCCTTGGGCCAAAGGGTTGCCCTGCTCCAGAACCTGCAAGAAGTCTGAAAACTACAAAAGCCTGCGGCGTCACATGCTCCGCAGGCTCTGTACTGCAAGGGAAACCAAACTGCAACTTGCCGTGAGCGTAGCACGGGGCGCTCAGCCGGAGAAAGAGGCGAAGATCACCCGAGGGTGGGGTTTCGTGCTGAGACTGCCGCCGTGGCCCGCTGTGGCATGGATTTCCCTGGTTTCAGGTGATCTGTGGTGACGTGTCCCCATGCCTTGTGTCCCGGCGTGTCGGGCGTGTCCCGCTCGCACCTCCGCCACGCGCACCGGGGCCCCGGGTCCGGTGCCGCACGGCCCCTGGGGCTAGCCTCGCGCTGTGGACCATCCTGAGCGAGCTGCTGCCCCCGCCGTTGACGATCATCCTCGCACCCGGCCCCGGGTCGGCCACATCCAGTTCCTCAACTGCATGCCCCTCTACTGGGGCCTCGCCCGTACGGGCGCCCTGCTGGACTTCGAGCTGAGCAAGGACACCCCCGAGAAGCTCAGCGAACAGCTCATCCGCGGCGATCTCGACATCGCGCCGGTCACCCTCGTGGAGTTCCTGCGCAACGCCGACCGGCTGGTGGCCTTCCCCGATCTCGCGGTCGGCTGCGACGGGCCGGTCATGTCCTGCGTGATCGTCTCCCAGGTGCCGCTGGACCAGCTGCACCGGTCCCGGGTGGCGCTGGGCTCCACCTCCCGCACGTCGGTGCGGCTCGCCCAGCTGCTCCTCGCCGAGCGGTACGGCATCGAGCCCGACTACTACAGCTGCCCGCCCGACCTCGGCGTGATGATGCAGGAGGCGCAGGCGGCGGTGCTGATCGGGGACGCCGCGCTGCGTGCCTCCCTGCACGACGCGCCGCGCCTCGGCCTCCAGGTGCACGACCTGGGGCGGATGTGGAAGGAGTGGACCGGGCTGCCGTTCGTGTTCGCGGTCTGGGCGACCCGCCGCGACTATCTCGCCCGGCATCCGCGGATCGTGTCCTCCGTCCACGAGGCCTTCCTGGACTCGCGTGATCTCTCGCTGGAGGAGGTCACGAAGGTCGCGGAGCAGGCCGCCCGCTGGGAGGAGTTCGACGCCGGGCTGCTGGAGCGGTACTTCACCACACTCGACTTCCGGCTGGGCGCCGAGCAGCTGAAGGGCATCGCCGAGTTCGCCCGCCGGACGGGGCCCACGACGGGCTTCCCGGCGGATGTCCGGGTGGACCTGCTCGGCGGCGGCCCGGCGGTGTAGGCGCACGTCGGCCGGGCCCGGTCCGCGCCCGGGGTCCGTGCCCGCGGCCGCTTGCCCGGCCCGCACCTGCCGCCCGCTCGCGGATGCCGGTGCGTCCGGCCGTGCGCGGAGCCGGAGTTCCGGGCCTCCGGAGCGGGAGGCGCCGCACGACGGGCGGCGCCGCGCCGGGGGCCACCGGGGCCGTCCGACCCCTGGCGTACGCTGGATCGGTCCGACTGTGCCATTTCGGGGGGCGACCCCCGGACGCCCGAAAACCTTCCGGAAGGGACGTCCCCGGTGAGCGAGAGCGCCGACCTCCAGTCCGTCCTCGACCGCGCCGCAGCCGGTGGCCGCATCACCCCGGAGGAGGCGCTCGACCTGTACCGGTCGGCGCCGCTGCACGCGCTGGGCGCTGCCGCCGACGCCGTGCGCCGCCGCCGCTACGCCGGCACCGAGCACATCGCGACGTACATCATCGAGCGCAACATCAACTACACCAACGTCTGCGTGACGGCGTGCAAGTTCTGCGCCTTCTACGCCCCGCCGAAGAGCGACAAGGGCTGGACGCGCGACCTCGACGACATCCTGCGCCGCTGCGCGGAGACCGTCGAACTCGGCGGCACCCAGGTGATGTTCCAGGGCGGGCACCACCCCGACTTCGGCGTCGAGTACTACGAGGAGCACTTCTCCGCGATCAAGAAGGCGTTCCCGCAGCTGGTCATCCACTCGCTCGGCGCGTCCGAGGTCGAGCACATGGCCCGGATCTCCGGGGTATCGGTCGAGGACGCCATCACGCGCATCCACGCCGCCGGGCTCGACTCCTTCGCCGGAGCCGGCGCCGAACTGCTCCCGGCCCGCCCCCGCAAGGCCATCGCCCCGCTCAAGGAGTCCGGCGAGCGCTGGCTGGAGATCATGGAGACGGCGCACGGGCTGGGCGTGGAGTCCACCTCGACGATGCTGATGGGCACCGGGGAGACCAACGCCGAGCGGATCGAGCACCTCCGGATGATCCGCGACGTCCAGGACCGTACGGGCGGCTTCCGCGCCTTCATCCCGTACACCTACCAGCCGGAGAACAACCATCTGAAGGGCCGGACGCAGGCCACCCTCTTCGAGTACCTGCGGATGATCGCCATCGCGCGGCTCTTCTTCGACAACGTCGCCCACATCCAGGGCTCCTGGCTCACCACCGGCAAGGAGGTCGGCCAGCTGTCCCTGCACTACGGCGCGGACGACCTCGGTTCGGTGATGCTCGAGGAGAACGTGGTCTCCTCCGCGGGCGCCAAGCACCGCTCCAACCTGCGCGAGATCATCGACATGATCCGGGCGTCCGGGCGGGTCCCCGCGCAGCGCAACACCACCTACCAGCACCTGGCCGTGCACGACGACCCGGCGAACGACCCGGTCGACGACAAGGTCGTCTCGCACTTCTCCTCGACGGCGATCGCCGGCGGCACCGCGCACCCGGAGCTCAAGCTCATCGACGCGAGCTGAGCACCGCGTGCTGACCGTCCACATCGCCGACGCCGTCTGGCCGGGCCCCGGCCGGGAGCCGGTGCCGGGCGGTGCGGTCGCGGTCAGCGGCACGCGGGTGGCGGCCGTCGGGCCGTACGCGGCGGTGGTCGCGGAACACCCCGGCGCGCGCGTGCGGCGCTGGCCGGGGCTGCTCACGCCCGGGCTGGTCAACCGCCGCGCCCCCGAACTGCTCGAAGAGATCTACCACCCCGATCCGCGGGAGGCCGACCGGCTCGGGACCGAGCCGGTGCGGTCCCCGGACCTGCTCGACGCGCTCGCGCTGACGCCCGCGCAGTGGGCGGGCAGCGCCCGGCGCGGACTGCAGCGGATGCTGGGGCACGGCACGACCGCGGTGACCGGCCCGTTCCGCTCCCCGGCGGTCCGCACCGCGGTGACGCGCGCCGGGCTGGTCCTGCTCGCCCCGCCCGCGGGTGCGGGGGCTGGTGCGGTTGTCGGCGCGGGGAGTGCCGGTGATGCGTCGCTCGACCCGTTGGACGCGATGGGGACCCCGGCGGGGGAGCTGCCGGAGGCGGTCCTCGCGGGGAGCCTGGAGCCCGGCGCGCGTGCGGACTTCGCCGTTTTCGACGTGCCGGTCGGGGAGTTCGACGTGCCGGTCGGGGAGGCGGCCGTCGGCGGGTACGCCGCCGAGGGGCCATCGGCCGAACCGGACGTGGACGTACCCGCCGCGGTGACCGAACTGGTCGAGCGGGGAGCGGGCAGCTGCGTCGCCACGGTGCTCGGCGGGCGGCTCGTCCACCGGCAGCGGTAGTTCGTCGGCGACACCCAGTCCGTCCGCGGCGCTGGTCGTCGGTGGTGCTGGTCGTCGGCGGTGCTCGGTCGTCGGTAGCGCTGATCCGTCGGTGGAGCTCGGTCGTCGGCAGTGCCCGTTCGCGTATCCACGTGCGGTTCCGGAGCCGGACGAGCGGGGCGGCCGGCGGATTTCTGCGCTTTCCGTAGGACACGGGCGGGCGTCAGTGGCCTGACGTACGCTCATATGTCCCGGAACACACGGTCGTTGCCGGGAACCGGCAGGGTGGTGGCACGAGTCCGTACCGACGTCGGTGATCTCCTAGTCACGGAGGGCGATATGCCGCCGTTCTGCCCCCACTGCGCAACAGAACTCCCCGCTGAGGCCCGTTTCTGCATGGCGTGCGGACGGGAAGCCGGGCAGGCGGCCGACACATCCGCGGAGCCGGTGTCCGCGGCCCCGGTGCGAGTGGAGGGTGAGCCCACCGCCCCGGAGCCCGCGGACGGTGAGTCGGTGGATCAGGAGTCCACGAGCCGTGGGTCCGCGGGGGAGAGCGAGGACGATCACGAGCCGACGGTGGTGGTCCCGGCCGGCTCCGGGGCCGACTCCCGGGCGGCGTCCGGCGAGGCGTCGTCCGAGGCGTCGCCCGAGGGCGGAGCTGCCGCCGCCGAAGCCGCCACCACCCGGTTCGAGGCCGGGGGCGCGGTGGTCCCCGCCCCGGCGCAGGCCGTCGGACCCGCCGCCGCTCAGCCCGGTGAGGTGGACCCCCACAGCCCGACCGTGGCCGGGGTGCAGCATCCGGCACCGACGTTGATCGGGCCCCGGGCGCAGCCGCAGCAGCCGGCCCAGGCCGGTGTGCCGGCTCCGCCGGCGCTGATCGCGACGCCGTCGCCCCGGCCGCCTGCCGCCCGCAATCGCCTGGTCACCTGGGGAGTCCTGGTCCTGGCCGCCTTCGTGGTGGGCGGCGTGGCCACGGCGGGGGCCCTCGTCCTGCGCGGTGGTGACAAGGGCGGCACAGCGGCCGGGCCCGGCGACGACAAGCCCTCGGCGGTGCGGAGCGCGGCCCCGGCCACGCCGGGGCCCGGTGCGTCGACGGTGGGCGCCGTCCCGTCGGTCTCGGCCGGCGTTTCCCCGCCCGCGCAGTCGCCGTCCTCGACCGCCCCCGCCGCGGTGCCGGTCACCCCCGGCCCGGCCTCGGAGGCCGGGCTCCCCGAGAACTACCGGCTGGCCCGCGATCCGCAGGGCTTCTCCCTCGGGGTACCCCGGTTCTGGCAGCGGGAGGTCAGCGGCGGTCAGATCGACTACCGGGGCACGACCGGCAACTCGTATCTGCGGATGGGCATCCGCAGCACCGCCCAGTCCTCCTACGACCACTTCCTGGAGCTCCAGGACATCGTCCGGAAGAAGAGCGCCGACTACCGGAACGTGGAGCTGACCGAGAACACGTTCCAGGGGCGCCCCGGCGCCCGCTGGGAGTTCACCTGGACCGAGAAGGGCACCGGACGGACGATGCACGCCATCGACCAGTCGTACGTGACCGAGGACGGCACCGAGTACGCGATCTACTTCCAGGAGCGGGACGACATGTGGCGCGTGGCCCGGGAGGTCTTCGACGTCGCGCTGAACACCTGGTCCGTGGGCTGACGCTGCCAGGGGAGCGGGAGCGGGAGCGGGAGCGGGGAGTGGGGAGCGGGGAGCGGGTGAGCCGGGCGCCGGCTTCTCCTCCGCCCCGCGCGCCCGCCCCCGCGCGCCCGGGGACCGGCCGCGCAGGCCCGCCGCCTCGGCCGCCGTCTCCGCGCCCGCCCCGCGCCCGCCCTGCGTCCGCGAACTGTGCCCGTCCCCGCGAACCGGGCCTGCCCCGCGCCTGCCCCGCGCCCGCGAACCGGGCCTACCCCGCGTCCGCGAACCGCGCCCGCCCCGGGCCCGCCCCGCGCCCGCGAACCGGGCCGGCGCCGTTCCGTCGGGCCCGTCGAGCCCCTGCCGTCGCCGGCCGGGGCCGCCTGCCAGAATGGGGCGCGTGACCCGAGCCTCCCTGGACAAGCAGCCGCACGAAGTCGCCGCGATGTTCGACGATGTGGCGGCCAAGTACGACCTCACCAACGACGTGCTGTCGCTCGGCCAGGCACGGCTCTGGCGCAAGGCGGTGGCCCAGGCCGTCGCCGCCCGCCCCGCCGAGCGGGTCCTGGACCTCGCGGCCGGGACGGCCACCTCCTCGCAGCCCTTCGTCGAGGCCGGCGCCTACGTCGTGCCCTGCGACTTCTCCATCGGCATGCTGCGCGAGGGCAAGAAGCGCCACCCCCACATGCCGTTCACCGCGGGGGACGCGACCCGGCTGCCGTTCGCGGACGCCTCCTTCGACGCGGTCACCATCTCCTTCGGGCTGCGCAACGTGCAGGACACCGACACGGCCTTCGCCGAGCTGCTGCGCGTCACTAAGCCGGGCGGCCGGGTCGTGGTGTGCGAGTTCAGCCATCCCACCTGGCAGCCGTTCCGCACGGTCTACACCGAGTACCTGATGCGGGCCCTGCCGCCGATCGCGACCGCGGTCAGCAGCAACCCCGACGCGTACGTCTACCTCGCCGAGTCCATCCGGTCCTGGCCGGACCAGCCCGCGCTCGCGGCGCGGATGCAGAAGGCCGGCTGGTCCAAGGTGGCGTGGCGCAATCTCACCGGTGGCGTCGTGGCGCTGCACCGGGCCGTCCGTCCCTGATGGAGCCGGACTACCAGGCCGTACTGGAGCAGGTCGCGGAGGACATCGCGCCGCAGATCGGCCACGGCCGCCCCGCGGAGTACATCCCGGCCCTGTCCACGGTCGACCCGCAGCGGTTCGGCATGGCGCTCGCCGATGTGCACGGGCAGGTGTACGGGGTGGGGGACTGGCAGGAGCCGTTCTCCACGCAGAGCATCACCAAGGTCTTCACGCTGGCGCTGGCCCTGGCGCGCGGCGGCGACAGCCTGTGGCAGCGGGTGGGCCGCGAGCCGTCCGGCAACCCGTTCAACTCGCTGGTGCAGCTGGAGTACGAGAACGGCATTCCGCGCAATCCCTTCATCAACGCGGGCGCCCTGGTGGTCACCGACCGGCTGCACGGCCTCACCGGCGACGCCCGGGGCGCCCTGCTGGACTTCCTGCGCACGGAGAGCGGCAACGACCGGCTGGACTTCGCGCCCGAGGTGGCCGAGTCGGAGGCCGGGCACGGCGACCGCAACGCCGCCCTGGGCTACTTCATGGCCAGCTGCGGCAACATGGACAACCCCGTGCCGACCGTCCTCGACCACTACTTCTGGCAGTGCTCCATCGAGATGAACTGCGCCGACCTGGCGCTCGCCGGGGGCTTCCTGGCGCGGCACGGCGTGCGGGCGGACGGCACGCGGCTGCTGACCCGGAGCGAGGCCAAGCAGGTCAACGCGGTGATGCTGACCTGCGGCACCTATGACGCCGCGGGCGAGTTCGCCTACCGGGTGGGCCTGCCGGGCAAGAGCGGCGTCGGCGGCGGCGTCCTCGCGGTGCTGCCGGGGCGGGCGACGCTGTGCGTGTACAGCCCGGGGCTGGACGCGCGGGGGAACTCGGTGGTGGGCGTGGCGGCGCTGGACCGCTTCACGACCCTGACCGGGCTCTCCGTCTTCTGACCTCCGCTCCGGCGGGCGCATCGCAGGAGCGTGCGCGCTGCCGGAGGGCGCGCCCCGCTGGGTCGGGAGCTCCGCCGGATCGCGCCCCCGCCGGATCGCGCGCCCCGCTGAGCCGGGCGCCCCGCCGGGTCCCGCGCCCGCCGGGCCGGGTGTCCCACCGGCCCGGGCGCCGGACGTCATCGGCCGATGGGCAGCCCCACCGGCTCCTTGATCCGCTTCATCACGATCTGCGAGTTCACCTCCGTCACCCCCGGCAGCGCCGTGATCCGCTCGATCCACAGCCGCTCGTAGGTGTCGATGTCGGCGACCGCGATCCGCAGCAGACATCCGGGGCTGCCGAAGAGCCGGTACGCCTCGACGACGTCCGGCAGGTTCTGGAGCGCCTCCTCGAAGGCCTCCACGCTCTCCCGGTCCCGCCGCACCTCCACCGAGACCAGCACCTCGAAGCCCCGCCCGACGGCCTTCGGGTCGACCACGGCGCGGTAGCCCCGGATCACCCCGTCGTGCTCCAGCTGCCGCACCCGGCGCAGACAGGGCGAGGGGGTCAGGCCGACCCGCTGGGCGAGCTCCTGGTTGGTCAGCCGGCCGTCCCGCTGGAGCTCGCGCACAATGTTGCGATCGATCTCGTCCATGTGAGCAATTATCTGCCACGTTCTGGCAATGGAATGTGAAGTTCAGCCATCCAATGCCAAGCGGAAACGCCTATTCTTGCCCGTTGGCCGTATGCAGCACGGTATGGACGGGAAGAGGGTGAGCAGGGCATGCGACGAGTCGTCGTGGTGACCACCGGCGGGACGATAGCCAGCCGCTGGCAGGGCAACGGGTACGCCGCCGACGCGGCCGGACAGGACGTGCTCGCCACGGCCGCCCTCCCCGAGGGCGTCGAGGCCCGGGTCGTCGATCTCTTCACCGTCAACAGCCCCCGGCTGACCACCGGCCATCAGCTCGTCCTGCTGCACACCGTCCACGAGATCCTGCAGGACCCGGCCGTCGACGGCATCGTCGTCACCCATGGCACGGACACCCTGGAGGAGTCGGCGTTCCTGCTCGACCTCCACCACGGCGACCGGCGCCCGGTCGTCTTCACCGGCGCCCAGCGCCCGCTGGAGGCCGCCGACGGCGACGCCGCCGGCAACCTCTACGACGCGCTGCTCACCGCGGCGCACGTGCAGGACCTCGGCACCCTCGCGGTCTTCGCCGGCCGGGTGCACGCCGCCCGGGGCACGGTGAAGACCCAGACCGTGGCCGCCGACGCCTTCGCCGACCCGTCGAACGCCGCGGTCGGAAAGATCGGCTTCGGCCGCGTCGAGGTGCTGCGCCGGCCGGTGCGCTCCGAGCCGCTGGCGCTGCCCGCCGCGGCCGCCGAGGTGCCGCGCGTGGACATGGTCATGCACCACACCGACGCCGACCCGCTGCTCTTCGACGCGGCCGTGCGGGCCGGGGCGCAGGGCATCGTGCTGGTGGCCACCGGCGCGGGCAACGCCACCCCGGAGTTCACCGAGGCCGTGGACCGCGCGGTCGCCCGTGGGGTGCTGGTGGCGCTGACCACCCGGGTCCCGGCGGGCCCGATCACGCCGATCTACACCGGTGGCGGCGCGGTGGACCTGATCGCGGCGGGTGCGGTGCCGACCGGCACGCTGCGGGCGGGCCAGGCCCGGATCGCCGTGCTGTCCGCGCTGCTGTCCGCCACGGACCCGGCCGAGCGCACCGCCGTCCTGCGGCGCATCGCGGACCCCAGCACCTCCGACGTCCCGGTCGTGGAGGCCGGCTGACGGGCCGACGGCGCGCGCCCGTCCTACGCGCCCCCGCCTGCCCGGCACCGCCGCCCCGCCAACTTCTCGCCCAACTCCCCGCACCCGGCGCCGTCCGGAAGCCCGCCGACGCTCCGGAACGGCCCGACGCTCCGGAACAGCCCCATGCTCCGGAACAGCGACGCTCCGGAACAGGGGCGAAAACCGCCGTACCCCCGTGCCCCCGCCCGTCCGCGGACGAGCCGGGGCGACCGGGTGCCGTGCCGCCGTCCGGAGGGCCCGTTCTAGACTGCGGAGATCCCGTTTTCTCCGCCGTGAGCGACGCCCGCCGAGAGCACCAGGAGTGCCGACGTGACCGACACCGACCTCAACGAGCGCAGCGCCGATGTGATCGTCGTCGGGGCCGGGCCAGCCGGGTCCACCACCGCCTACCACCTCGCGAAGGCCGGACTCGACGTCCTGCTCCTGGAGAAGACGGCCTTCCCCCGGGAGAAGGTCTGCGGTGACGGCCTCACCCCGCGGGCCACCAAGCAGCTCGTCGCCATGGGCATCGACATCTCCGAAGAGGCGGGCTGGCTGCGGAACAAGGGCCTGCGCATCATCGGCGGCGGCGTCCGGCTCCAGCTCGACTGGCCGGAGCTCGCCTCGTTCCCGGACTACGGACTCGTCCGCAAGCGCGACGACTTCGACGAGCAGCTCGCCCGCCAGGCGCAGAAGGCCGGCGCGCGGCTGTACGAGCGCTGCAACGTCGGCGCCCCGGTCCTCGACCCCCGCACCGGCCGGATCACCGGAGTCGAGGCGAAGCTCGGCGAGGAGAAGCTGCCGGTCACCTTCCACGCGCCGCTGGTGGTCGCCGCCGACGGCAACTCCACCCGGCTGTCCCTGGCGATGGGGCTGCACCGGCGCGAGGACCGGCCGATGGGCGTGGCCGTGCGGACGTACTTCACCTCGCCCCGGCACGACGACGACTACCTGGAGTCCTGGCTGGAGCTGTGGGACCGGCGGGACGGCGCCGAGCGGCTGCTCCCCGGCTACGGCTGGATCTTCGGCATGGGCGACGGCACGTCCAACGTCGGCCTCGGCGTGCTCAACACCTCCGCCTCCTTCAAGGAGCTGGACTGGCGCGAGGTGCTCAAGGCCTGGTGCGCGTCGATGCCGGAGGACTGGGGCTACACCCCGGAGAACATGACCTGCCCGATCCGGGGTGCCGCGCTCCCCATGGCGTTCAACCGGCAGCCGCACTACACCAAGGGCCTGCTGCTGGTCGGTGACGCGGGCGGGCTGGTCAACCCGTTCAACGGCGAGGGCATCGCCTATGCGATGGAATCCGGGCAGATCGCCGCGGAGGTCATCACCCAGGCGCACGCCCGGGCGACGCCCGCGCAGCGGGAACTCGCGCTGCGCGCCTACCCGAAGATCCTCAAGGACACCTACGGCGGCTACTACACGCTCGGCCGGGCCTTCGTGAAGCTCATCGGCAACCCGAAGGTGATGAAGGTGGCGACCCAGCGCGGTCTGACCCACCCGATGCTGATGAAGTTCACGCTGAAGATGCTGGCCAACCTCACCGACCCGACGGGCGGGGACGCGATGGACCGCATCATCAACGGCCTGAGCAAGGTGGCGCCGAAAGCCTGAGCAATTCAAGGCCGGGGCGCGCGGCACGAGGCGGGGCGTCCCGGCGTACGGCGGTTGGGCTCTCAGACGTTGACGATCTTCACCTTCGGCGAGCCGGGAAGCTCCTCGGCAGCCTTGCAGAGCGCCGGGATGTGTGACTTGTCGGATGTCACGAGCAGTACCGGGGGTGTGCAGAGTGCGGCCGTGGCCACCACGAGTGCGTCCACAAGGCATTCGTGACCGTCAAGGCCCGAGGCGTCCAGCAGCTTCGCCGCGGCGTCCGTCACCGCGTCGTTGACCGGTTTCACGTCGAACCGCGACAGGAGGAACTGGAGCCGCTTGGCGGCCTCTCCGCTGCGACGGACTTCCAGGGGCGTCAGGGCGGACAGCGCCACTCGTCGGCCACTCTGCTGAGCGACCTCGATGCGTGCCCGCATCCCTTCGTCGCCGTCGACGTGCAGCGAGAGCCCTTGGGCATCCAGGACGAGCGTGCCCTCGCTCTTGGCCTTGATCTTGAGGCGCTTGCTCACCATTCCTGTTCCGCCTGCCGCCGGGCTTCGGCGGAGACGGGGCCGAACGCCTTGCGGTCGGCGGCCACGACCTCGCGGAGCTTCTGCGCGGCGAGCCACTCCTCCAGGGCTTCGGCCACAACGGAGGAGAAGCCGTTCTTGCCGGTGCGCTCCTCGACTTCCTTGATCAGCGATTGCGCAAGCGACACGGATCTCTTACCGGCCCGCTCGGCGGCCTGGTGGGCTACGTGGCTGCTCATGTCTAGAACGTAACACCAGCGGTAGGAAATTTCTCGTCCGATGCTCACCCCGGGGGAACGAAGGCGGCCCCCGAAGGCGTAGCGCGCGCCGCCGCGCAGGCCGCCGGACATCGAGACGGCCCGTCGGCGGCGGCACCCCATCCAGGACAGGACCCATCCAGGACAGGAAACGCTGAGCCGGGACGGGAAACACCGAGGGCCCGACCGGCAGTCCGGTCGGGCCCACGGTGTGTCCGGGCGCCGGGCGCCCGTTCCGCTCTGGTCAGAGCACGCGGCGCGCGCTCGTCGGCGGGTAGTCGTCGAGGTTCTGCTTCACGACGCCCTTGCTGGGGTTGGCGGCGTCGATGTACTGGCCGTCGCCCACGTAGACGGCCACGTGGTAGGCGCTGCCGGTGCCGCCCCAGAAGAGCAGGTCGCCCTGCTGCAGGGAGTCCAGGGACACCTCGGTGCCGGTGGTCGACTGGTCCTGCGAGACGCGCGGCAGGTCGACACCCACGGACTTGAACGCGGCCTGGGTGAGGCTCGAGCAGTCGTACGCCGACGGGCCGGTGGCGCCCATGACATACGCCTTGCCGAGCTGGGCCTCGAGGAAGCTCAGCACCTGCCCGGCGCTGCCGGTGGCGGAGGAGGAGGCGGGGGCGCTCAGGGTGGTGCGCTCCGCGGAACGGGAGGCGCGCTCCTTCGCGGCGGCCTCCGCCTTGCGCTCGGCCTCAGCCTTGCGGTCCGCCTCCTGCTTGGCCTTCTTGGCGGCCTTGCGGGCGACGTCCGCGGCCCGGTCCTGCTGCTCCTGGAGCTCGGCGCGCTGCTGGTAGTCCAGGGCGGCCTGCTCGGTCGCCGCGGAGGACTGGGCGGCCGCGTCGGCGATCGCGGTGGTGACCGTGGGGAGTTCCGCGGTCTCGGCCGCCGCGGGCTCGGCGGCCTGGGCGCCCGACGCGCCGGTCACGGCCAGGGTGCTGAGGACGCCGCCGGCAACTCCGGAGCGCAGCACCCACGAGGTGGCGGTACGGCGGGGCTTCCGGCGGCTGGGTATGTGAGCGGTGTGGGACATGGGACCACGGGTATCAGGGGGCCGCGGTTACCTTCAAGAAACGTGTGCTGCGCCACACTTGTCGCGTACGCGTCGAGATTTGACCCCTATGGATCTCCGCGGGCGCTGTGCGGCACGGAGTCCGCTGTTCCGCTCACATCCGCGATCTAGGCGTTTCGTCGTTTCGCCCGAATTGCTCGCTGCTTACCACCGCTTGCCGTCGGTGGCCAAGCAATGCATTTCCGGCGGGTGAACCGGGGTGGGATAGCTAACAGATCGCCCGCGAATTGAATGCGGTGTCCCCGTCTGTGAACGCATGCACGTACCGGCGATCTTGTGGGCTTCGCGGCCTGTTTCCGTCACATCCGGTCACGCCTGGTCACATCCGGCGCCGGTTCATGCGCTCACCCCCGCCGTCCCCTTGGGGCGCCGACGGTGGCCCGTCGACCCCTCCGTCGCGATCTTCACGCGGGCGGGTGGCGTCTATTTATCAGCTGACGGCTTCCGGGGCGAATTTGCCAGTAAGGCTTCCCTTTGCTAGGCGACCCCCCACCTGACCAGCGGTAACACCCCTGATTGTCACACCTGGTGACGGCTCGGACGCTTCACGTATGAAGATCACCGCTCATCCGCCTTCATGATCGTTCGTCAGGTGGTGGAGATCACAAACTCCCTGCCGCACCCCGTGTCGCAGATCACAGACCGACAGGCATAGGATGCAGGCGACTCGGGCTTGTGAACTGCCTCACATAGCAGCGATCTTCGTGTCGGCAGTGCGCATGTCCGGTCACGGTCCGCAGTCATCGTCGACTGGAAGGAGCGAGGAGCGTGAACGCCTATGCGCCCATCCTCGTGCTCGGCGCCCTCGGGGCAGGCTTCGCGATCTTCTCCGTGGTCATGGCCGGCCTCATCGGTCCCAAGCGCTACAACCGGGCCAAGCTCGAGGCGTACGAGTGCGGAATCGAGCCGACCCCGCAGCCGGCCGGCGGCGGGCGTTTCCCGATCAAGTACTACCTGACGGCGATGCTCTTCATCGTCTTCGACATCGAGATCGTCTTCCTCTATCCCTGGGCGGTCAGCTTCGACGCCCTGGGACTGTTCGGGCTCGTCGAGATGCTCCTCTTCGTGCTCACCGTCTTCGTCGCCTACGCCTATGTCTGGCGTCGTGGCGGCCTGGAATGGGACTAGGGGCCACAACATGGGTATCGAGGAGAAACTGCCGAGCGGTTTCCTGCTGACGACCGTGGAGCAGGCCGCGGGCTGGGTGCGCAAGTCCTCCGTCTTCCCGGCCACGTTCGGTCTCGCCTGCTGCGCCATCGAGATGATGACCACCGGCGCCGGGCGCTACGACCTCGCCCGCTTCGGCATGGAGGTCTTCCGCGGCTCCCCCCGCCAGGCGGATCTGATGATCGTGGCCGGCCGGGTGAGCCAGAAGATGGCCCCGGTGCTGCGGCAGGTCTACGACCAGATGCCGAACCCCAAGTGGGTCATCTCCATGGGCGTCTGCGCCTCCTCCGGAGGCATGTTCAACAACTACGCGATCGTGCAGGGCGTCGACCACATCGTCCCGGTCGACATCTATCTGCCCGGCTGCCCGCCCCGTCCGGAGATGCTGCTGGACGCGATCCTCAAGCTCCACCAGAAGATCCAGGGCGAGAAGCTCGGCGTCAACCGCGAGCAGGCGGCCCGCGAGGCCGAGGAAGCGGCGCGGGCGGCCCTGCCCACCATCGAGATGAAGGGGCTGCTCCGGTGAGTGAGAACAACGGCGTCAACCCCGACCAGGACCTCAACGCCCAGAACCTGCCGGGCCAGCGGGGGGACCACGGCGAGGTCATCGGCACCCGCCGCGGCATGTTCGGCGCGAACAACGGCGGTGACACCAGCGGCTACGGCGGGCTCGTCCGGTCGGTGCGGCTGCCCGGCGCCTCGACCCGGCCGTACGGCGGTCCGAAGGGCGGTGACGGGGCCGGGGAGTTCGACGAGATCGCCGACGAACTCGAGGGCGCCCTGGAGGAACAGGGCCTGGTCCCCGGGAACGCCATCGAGAAGACCGTCGTCGACCGCGGCGAGCTGACCTTCCACATCGCGCGCGAGCACCTGCCGCAGGTGGCCCGGACCCTCCGCGACGATCCGGCGCTCCGCTTCGAACTGTGCACCGGGGTCAGCGGAGTCCACTTCACGGGGGACAAGGGACGGGAGCTGCGCGCCGTCTACCACCTGCGCTCGATCACCCACAACCGGCTGCTCCGGCTGGAGGTGAGCGCCCCCGACAGCGATCCGCACATCCCGTCGATCGTCCCGGTCTACCCGACCAACGACTGGCACGAGCGCGAGACGTACGACTTCTTCGGCATCGTCTTCGACGGCCATCCGGCGCTGACGCGGATCATGATGCCGGACGACTGGCAGGGCTTCCCGCAGCGCAAGGACTACCCGCTCGGCGGCATCCCCGTCGAGTACAAGGGCGCCCAGATCCCGGCTCCCGACCAGCGGAGGTCGTACACCTGATGTCTGCATCGCACGCGACGCCTCCCGCCACCGCACGGGAGACCACCGAAGGCACCGTCTACACCGTCACCGGCGGGGACTGGGACGAGGTCGCGGCCGCCGCCGCCAAGGCGGACGACGAGCGGATCGTCGTCAACATGGGCCCGCAGCACCCGTCCACCCACGGCGTGCTCCGGCTGATCCTGGAGATCGACGGCGAGACGGTCACCGAGGCCCGCTGCGGCATCGGTTACCTCCACACCGGCATCGAGAAGAACCTCGAGTACCGGACGTGGACCCAGGGCACCACGTTCGTCACGCGCATGGACTACCTCACCTCGTTCTACAACGAGACGGCGTACTGCATGGCGGTGGAGAAGCTGCTCGGCATCGAGAACGAGGTCCCGGACCGGGCGACGATCATCCGGGTGCTCCTCATGGAGCTCAACCGGCTCTCCTCCCACCTGGTGTGCATCGCCACCGGCGGCATGGAGCTCGGCGCCACCACGATCATGATCTACGGCTTCCGGGACCGCGAGATGGTCCTGGACCTGTACGAGCTGATCACCGGCCTGCGGATGAACCACGCATACATCCGGCCCGGCGGGCTGGCCCAGGACCTGCCGCCCGGCGCGGTCGACGCGGTCCGCGAGTTCGTCAAGAAGATGCGGAAGAACCTGCCGGAGTACGACAAGCTCGCCACCGGCAACCCGGTCTTCAAGGGCCGCATGCAGGACGTCGGCCACCTGGACCTCGCCGGCTGCATGGCACTCGGCGTCACCGGACCGATCCTGCGCTCCGCCGGACTCCCGCACGACCTGCGCAAGGCGCAGCCGTACTGCGGTTACGAGACCTACGACTTCGAGGTGCCGACCACCGACACCTGCGACGCGTACGGCCGCTTCCTGCTCCGGCTGGAGGAGATGCGGCAGTCGCTGCGGATCGTCGAACAGTGCCTGGACCGGCTGGAGCCCGGGCCGGTGATGGTCGGCGACAAGAAGATCGCCTGGCCCGCCCAGCTCGCGCTCGGGCCCGACGGCCTCGGCAACTCGCTCGACCACATCAAGAAGATCATGGGCACGTCGATGGAGGCCCTGATCCACCACTTCAAGCTCGTCACCGAGGGCTTCCGGGTGCCGCCCGGCCAGGCCTACACGGCCGTGGAGTCGCCCAAGGGCGAGCTGGGCGTGCACGCGGTCAGCGACGGCGGCACGCGTCCGTACCGGGTCCACTTCCGCGACCCGTCGTTCACCAACCTCCAGGCCATGGCGGCGATGTGCGAAGGCGGCCAGGTCGCCGACGTCATCGTGGCCGTGGCCTCCATCGACCCCGTGATGGGAGGCGTCGACCGGTGACAGACGTCAGCTTGGGCCTTCCGCAGATGCCCGCCCCCGACTTCCCGGCCGAGGTGCGGTCCCGGCTGGAGGAGGACGCGCGCGAGGTCATCGCCCGCTACCCCGACAGCCGTTCCGCACTGCTGCCGCTGCTGCACCTCGTCCAGGCGGAGGAGGGGTACGTCACCCGGACCGGTATCCGGTTCTGCGCCGAGATGCTGGGGCTGACCACCGCCGAGGTCACCGCGGTCGCCACCTTCTACTCCATGTACCGGCGCAAGCCGTCGGGGGAGTACCAGGTCGGGGTCTGCACCAACACGCTGTGCGCGGTGATGGGCGGCGACGCCATCTTCAGCGAACTCCAGGAGCACCTCGGCCTCGGCAACGGCGAGACCACCGAGGACGGCAAGGTCACCCTGGAGCACATCGAGTGCAACGCGGCCTGCGACTTCGCCCCCGTGGTGATGGTCAACTGGGAGTTCTTCGACAACCAGACCCCGCAGTCCGCCAAGCAGTTGGTGGACGACCTGCGGGCGGGCCGCACCGCCGAACCCACCCGGGGTGCCCCGCTGTGCACGTTCAAGGAGACCGCCCGGATCCTGGCCGGCTTCCCGGACGAGCGGCCCGGCGCGGTGGACGCCACCGGCGGCGCCGGGGCCCCGTCGCTGGTCGGCCTGCGGCTCGCCAAGGGCGAGGCCGCCCCCGGACGGATCGTCTCGCCGCGCTCCGCACCCCCGCAGGGCGCGGACGAGCAGCAGCCCCCGGCCGGCGGCGAAGCGCCCGCCGGGCACCCCAGCTCGCACGACGCCCCGCACACCACGGCGGCGTCCGACCCCCAGCACCCGGCCGGACCGGTGTCCGAGGAGGGTGAGTGATGACCGTGTCCACCGAACACGACGGCACTTCCCGGCCGGAGACGGGCGGGGGAGCGGCCCCCGAGAAGCTGCTGTCCCCCGTGCTGTCGGCCTTCTGGGACCAGCCGGACTCCTGGACCCTGGAGACCTACCTGCGCCACGACGGCTACGAAGGGCTGCGCGCGGCCCTGGCCATGCCGCCGGACGACGTCATCGCACTGGTCAAGGACGCGGGCCTGCGCGGCCGCGGCGGCGCGGGCTTCCCCACCGGCATGAAGTGGCAGTTCATCCCGCAGGGCGACGGCAAGCCGCACTACCTCGTGGTCAACGCGGACGAGTCCGAGCCCGGCACCTGCAAGGACATCCCGCTTCTCTTCGCCAATCCGCACTCCCTCATCGAGGGCATGATCATCGCCTGCCACGCGATCCGGTCGAGCCATGCGTTCATCTATCTGCGCGGCGAGGTCGTGCCGGTGCTGCGCCGGCTGCACCACGCCGTGGCCGAGGCGTACAAGGCGGGCTACCTCGGCCGGAACGTCCTGGACAGCGGCTTCGACCTGGACATCACCGTGCACGCCGGGGCCGGCGCGTACATCTGCGGTGAGGAGACCGCACTGCTCGACTCGCTGGAGGGACGGCGCGGACAGCCCCGGCTGCGGCCCCCCTTCCCCGCGGTCGCGGGCCTCTACGCCTGCCCCACTGTGGTGAACAACGTCGAGTCCATCGCGTCGGTTCCCGCGATCCTGCACCGGGGCAAGGACTGGTTCCGCTCGATGGGCAGCGAGAAGTCCCCCGGCTTCACGCTCTACTCGCTCTCCGGGCACGTCGCCCGCCCCGGCCAGTACGAGGCGCCGCTCGGCATCACCCTGCGGCAGCTCCTCGACATGAGCGGCGGCATGCGCAAGGGCCACCGGCTCAAGTTCTGGACCCCCGGCGGCTCCTCCACCCCGCTCCTCACCGAGGAGCACCTGGACGTACCGCTCGACTACGAGGGCGTGGGCGCGGCCGGTTCGATGCTCGGCACCAAGGCGCTGCAGTGCTTCGACGAGACGACCTGCGTCGTCCGGGCGGTGACCCGCTGGACCGAGTTCTACGCCCATGAGTCCTGCGGCAAGTGCACGCCCTGCCGCGAAGGCACGTACTGGCTGGTCCAGTTGCTGCGCGACCTGGAGGCCGGCAAGGGGCGGATGACCGACCTCGACAAGCTCAACGACATCGCCGACAACATCAACGGCAAGTCGTTCTGCGCCCTCGGCGACGGCGCCGCCAGCCCCATCTTCTCCTCGCTGAAGTACTTCCGCGAGGAGTACGAGCAGCACGTCACCGGGGGCGGCTGCCCCTTCGACCCGGCGAAGTCCACCGTCTGGGCCGACGACCACAAGACCGCCACCCACAAGGGGGTGCACGCGTAAATGACGATCACGACGAACGCCCCCTCCGGAGGCGGCGAGGCGGCAGTGCCGCCGGAGGACCTCGTCTCCGTCACCATCGACGGCATCGAGATCTCCGTCCCCAAGGGCACCCTGGTGATCCGCGCGGCCGAACTGCTCGGCATCGAGATCCCGCGCTTCTGCGACCACCCGCTCCTCGACCCGGCCGGCGCCTGCCGGCAGTGCATCGTCGAGGTCGAGGGCCAGCGCAAACCCATGGCGTCCTGCACGATCACCTGTACGGACGGGATGGTGGTGCGGACTCAACTCACCTCGCCCGTCGCCGAGAAGGCCCAGCGCGGGGTGATGGAGCTGCTGCTCATCAACCACCCGCTGGACTGCCCGGTCTGCGACAAGGGCGGCGAGTGCCCGCTGCAGAACCAGGCGATGAGCGCCGGGCAGGCCGACACCCGCTTCGAGGGGAAGAAGCGCACCTTCACCAAGCCGGTGCCGATCTCCACCCAGGTGCTGCTGGACCGGGAGCGCTGCGTGCTGTGCGCCCGCTGCACCCGGTTCTCGAACCAGATCGCGGGCGACCCGATGATCGAGCTGCTGGAGCGCGGCGCCCTCCAGCAGGTGGGCACCGGCGAGGGCGACCCCTTCCAGTCGTACTTCTCCGGCAACACCATCCAGATCTGCCCGGTGGGCGCGCTCACCTCCGCCGCGTACCGGTTCCGCTCCCGCCCCTTCGACCTGGTGTCGTCGCCGAGCGTCTGCGAGCACTGCGCGGGCGGCTGCGCCACCCGGACCGACCACCGGCGCGGCAAGGTGATGCGGCGGCTGGCGGCCGACGACCCCGAGGTCAACGAGGAGTGGATCTGCGACAAGGGCCGCTTCGCCTTCCGCTACGCCCAGCGGCCGGACCGGCTCACCACCCCGCTGGTGCGCAACGCCGGGACCGGTGAGCTGGAGGCCGCGAGCTGGCCGGAGGCGGTGGAGGCCGCGGCCCGCGGGCTGGCGGCGGCCCGTGAGCGGTCCGGCGGCGCCGGTGTCGGTGTGCTCACGGGCGGGCGGCTCACCGTCGAGGACGCCTACGCCTACGCCAAGTTCGCCCGGGTCGTGCTCGACACCAACGACATCGACTTCCGCGCCCGGGTGCACAGCGGCGAGGAGGCCGACTTCCTGGCGGCCTACGTCGCGGGGCGCGGCCGGGACCTCGACGGCAGCGGGCCGACCTACGCCGAGCTGGAGAAGGCCCCGGCGGTGCTGCTGGCCGGCTTCGAGTCCGAGGAGGAGGCGCCCGGCGTCTTCCTCCGCCTCCGCAAGGCGCACCGCAAGCACGGCCAGCGGGTGTTCTCGCTGGCCACCCACGCCACCCGGGGGCTGGAGAAGACCGGCGGCACGCTGCTGGGCGCGGCGCCCGGCACCGAGACCACCTGGTTCGCCGCGCTCGCGCGGGCTGACGCCGGCACCGCGCGGGACGGCCTGGACAGCGACGGGCTGCTGGCCGCCGAGGCGCTGCGCACCGAGGGCGCGGTGATCGTCGTCGGCGAGCGGCTGGCCGCGGTGCCGGGTGCGCTCACCGCCGCCGTGGGCGCCGCGAACGCCACCGGCGCCCGGCTGGTGTGGATCCCGCGCCGGGCCGGTGAGCGCGGCGCGCTCGAGGCCGGGGCACTGCCCGGGCTGCTGCCCGGCGGCCGGCCCGCCACCGACCCGCGGGCCCGTGAGGAGACCGCCGCCGCCTGGGGCGTCGGCGGGCTCCCGCAGCGGCCCGGCCGGGACACCGGTCAGATCGTCGAGGCCGCGGCGAGCGGTGAGCTGTCCGCGCTGCTCGTCGCCGGTGTGGAGGTCGCGGACCTGCCCGACCCGCAGCGGGCCCGCCGGGCCCTGGACGAGGTCGGCTTCCTGGTCAGCCTGGAACAGCGGCCGAGCGAGGTCACCGACCGGGCGGACGTCGTCCTTCCGGTGGCCGCCGTCGCCGAGAAGTCCGGCACCTTCCTCAACTGGGAGGGCCGGGCCCGGCCGTTCGAGGCCGCGCTCAAACCGGACCAGATGACCCGGCGCCACGTCCTCCCGGACGCCCGGGTGCTGCACATGATCGCCGACGCGCTGGCCGGCACCGCGGACGCCCCGCCGACCCCGGCCCTGGACCTGCCCGACGTCCGGGCGGCCCGGCGGGAGCTGGACCGGCTCGGCGGCTGGCGCGGCCCGTACGCCACGGCGCCCGGCCGGCCCGCCCAGCCGCTGCCCCGCCCCGACGCGGGCCAGGCGGTGCTCGCCGGCCACCGGCTGCTGCTCGACCGGGGGCGTCTCCAGGACGGTGACGAGGCCCTGGCCGGCACCCGGCACGCGGCGGTCGCCCGGCTCTCCGCAGCCACCGCCGCGGAGGCCGGGATCGCGGACGGCGACCCGGTGCGGGTGACCGGCCCGGCCGGATCGGTCGAACTGCCCCTGCTGATCACCCCGATGCCCGACCGGGTGGTCTGGCTGCCGATGAACTCCGTCGGGCCCGGCGTGACCGACGGTACCGGGGCGCGCCCCGGCGAACTGGTCACCCTCGGTGCGGGCACCGGGGCCGAGACGGCGGAGGTGCGGTCATGAGCGCAGTGACGTCCTGGCGGACCGGGCCGCTGACCTCGCTGGCGGCCGAGGACCTGTCCATGTTCGGGCGGGACCCCTGGTGGCTGGTGCTGATCAAGGCGGTCTTCTGCTTCGCGTTCCTGATGGTGACGGTGCTGTTCTCCATCGTCTGGGAGCGCAAGGTCGTCGCCTGGATGCAGCTGCGGATCGGCCCCAACCGGCACGGCCCCTGGGGCCTCCTCCAGTCCCTCGCGGACGGCATCAAGCTGATGCTCAAGGAGGACGTGGTCGTCAAGCGGGCCGACAAGGTCGTCTACGTCCTGGCGCCGGTCGTCGCCGCGATCCCCGCCTTCATGGCCATCGCGGTGATCCCCTTCGGGCCCGCCGGCAACGAGATCTCGATCCTCGGCCACCGCACCACGATGCAGCTCACCGACCTGCCGATCGCCGTCCTCTACATCCTGGCGGTCGCCTCGGTCGGGATCTACGGCATCGTGCTGGCCGGCTGGTCCTCCGGCTCGACGTACCCGCTGCTCGGCGGCCTGCGCTCCTGCGCGCAGATGATCTCCTACGAGATCGCGATGGGCCTGTCGTTCGCGGCGGTCTTCCTCTACTCCGGGTCGATGTCCACCTCGGCGATCGTCTCGGCGCAGGAGGACCGCTGGTTCGCGGTGCTGCTCCCGGTGTCGTTCCTGATCTACATCGTGGCGATGGTCGGCGAGACCAACCGCGCCCCGTTCGACATGCCGGAGTCCGAGGGCGACCTGGTCGGCGGTTTCAACACCGAGTACAGCTCCATCAAGTTCGCGATGTTCATGCTGGCCGAGTACGTCAACATGGTCACCGTCTCGGCGGTCGCGGTCACCCTCTTCCTGGGCGGCTGGATGGCCCCGTACCCGATCAGCGCGTTCTGGGAGGGGGCGAACCACGGCTGGTGGCCGATGCTCTGGTTCGTCGTCAAGGTCCAGCTGCTGCTGTTCTTCTTCATCTGGGTGCGCGGCACGCTCCCGCGGGTGCGCTACGACCAGTTCATGAAGCTGGGCTGGAAGGTGCTCATCCCGGTCTCGATGGTGTGGCTGATGCTGGTCGCCACGGTCCGGGCGCTGCGCAACGAGAACTACGACTTCCAGGACATCGTGCTGTACGTGGGCGGCGCCGTCATCGCGATCCTGCTGCTCTCCTTCGTCTTCGACATCTTCCGCCACCGCGCGGAGCAGAAGGCCGGGGCCGAGGAGGCACCGCCGGCCGCGTTCGACCCGATGGCGGGCGGCTTCCCGGTGCCGCCGCTGCCCGGACAGACCCTGCCGCCCGTGCCCCGGCGCCGTTCCCGCCAGGAGCGGACGCTCGTCGGGAACGGTCCGGCGGAGACCCCCGCCGAGGGCAAGGAGGCCGACGGTGCCTGAGTTCCGCGGCGCGGACCGCCGTCCACGGGCCCGAGCCCGTGCGACGACGACCGCGGCGACCCCAGTGACCCACGCCGGTGAGGAGGCATCCCGTGCCTGACTTCCAGAACCCCGTGGCCGGCTTCGGCGTGACCTTCAAGGCCATGTTCAAGAAGCGGCTGACCGAGCAGTACCCGGAGGAGAAGAAGCCCACCGCGCCCCGATTCCACGGGCGGCACCAGCTCAACCGGCACCCGGACGGGCTGGAGAAGTGCGTGGGCTGCGAGCTCTGCGCCTGGGCCTGCCCCGCCGACGCGATCTATGTGGAGGGCGCGGACAACACCGAGGAGGAGCGCTACTCCCCGGGCGAGCGCTACGGCCGCGTCTACCAGATCAACTATCTGCGCTGCATCCTGTGCGGGCTGTGCGTGGAGGCGTGCCCGACCCGGGCGCTCACCATGACCAACGAGTACGAACTCGCCGACCGGTCCCGTGAATCGCTCATCTACACCAAGGAGGAGCTGCTCGCCGGGCTGGAGGAGGGCATGGTCGACTCCCCGCACGCGATCTTCCCCGGGATGACCGAGAAGGACTACTACCGCGGGCTGGTCACCGAGGCCGCGCCGGGCACCGAGCGGCAGCCGGTCACCCACGGCGACAAGCCGCAGGAAGGCGCGGCGGACTTCGGGCCCGACGAGCCCGCGTCGGGGAAGGTGGTCGACGCATGAGCGCCCTCGCAGCCGCGGTGACCGGTGCGACCTCCACCGGTGAGGCGGTCCAGTTCTGGGTGCTGGGCACGGTCGCCGTCGTCGGGGCCCTGAGCACCGTCCTGATGAAGAAGGCGGTGCACAGCGCCCTCAGCCTGGCCGGCACCATGATCGTCCTGGCGGTCTTCTACCTCGCGAACGGGGCGTACTTCCTCGGCGTGGTGCAGATCGTCGTCTACACCGGCGCGGTCATGATGCTGTTCCTCTTCGTCGTCATGCTGGTCGGTGTCACCGCCGCCGACTCGCTCAAGGAGACCCTCAAGGGCCAGCGCTGGCTGGCGGCGGGCTGCGGCCTCGGGTTCGGCATCCTGCTGATCGCCGGCATCGGCAACGCCTCCCTGCGGAGCTTCAACGGCCTCGGGCAGGCCAACTCCGGCGGCAACGTCCAGGGGCTCGCCGCGCTGATCTTCACCAAGTACGTGTTCGCCTTCGAGATCACCGGCGCGCTGCTGATCACCGCGGCCGTCGGCGCGATGGTGCTCACCCACCGCGAGCGCACCGAGCGCGCCGCGAGCCAGCGCGAGCAGGCCGAGGCGCGGGTGCGCACCGGCACGCAGGTGCCGCCGCTGCCCGCCCCCGGGGTGTACGCCCGGCACAACGCCGTGGACATCCCCGGCCTGCTGCCGGACGGCACGCCGTCCGAACTCACCGTCAGCAACACGCTGCGCGCCCGCGGCCAGATCCGCGACGTCTCCGGTGAGGCGCTCGCCGACCTGGCGGCCCTGGAGCAGCGCGCCGAGGAGCGGCTCGGGCGGCTGGAGCGCAACGAGGAGGCGAGCAAGTGAACCCGGTCAACTACCTCTACCTCGCGGCGCTGCTGTTCAGCATCGGCGCCGCGGGGGTGCTGATCCGGCGGAACGCCATCGTGGTGTTCATGTGCGTCGAGCTGATGCTGAACGCCTGCAACCTGGCCTTCGTCACCTTCTCCCGGATGCACGGCAACCTCGACGGCCAGATCATCGCGTTCTTCACGATGGTGGTGGCCGCGGCCGAGGTCGTCGTCGGTCTGGCGATCATCGTGACGATCTTCCGCTCCCGCCACTCGGCCTCGGTCGACGACGCCAGCCTGATGAAGCTGTAAGGGGTCGCAACAGTGGAGAACCTCATCGGATTGCTCGTCGCGGCCCCGCTGATCGGCGCGGCCGTCCTCTTGTGCGGCGGACGGCGGCTGGACCGCAGCGGCCACTGGATCGGCACCGGTCTGGCGGCCGTCTCCTTTGCGCTCGGCGCGGTCCTCTTCGCCGACATGCTGGGCCGCCGGGGCGAGGAGCGCACCGTCCACCAGTACCTGTTCAGCTGGATCCCGGTGGAGGGGTTCCAGGCCGATGTGGCCTTCCAGCTGGACCAGTTGTCGATGACGTTCGTGCTGCTGATCACCGGGGTGGGGTCGCTGATCCACCTCTACTCGGTCGGCTACATGGAGCACGACGAGCGGCGCCGCCGCTTCTTCGGCTATCTCAACCTGTTCCTCGCGGCGATGCTGCTGCTCGTCCTCGCCGACAACTACCTGCTGCTGTACGTCGGCTGGGAGGGCGTCGGTCTCGCCTCCTACCTGCTCATCGGCTTCTGGCAGCACAAGCCGAGCGCGGCGACCGCGGCGAAGAAGGCGTTCATCGTCAACCGGGTCGGTGACGTCGGGCTGTCGATCGCCATCATGCTGATGTTCACCACCTTCGGGACCTTCGCCTTCGGGCCGGTGCTGGAGGAGGCCGGGGAGGCGTCCAGTGGCACGGTCACCGGGATCGCCCTGATGCTGCTGCTCGCCGCCTGCGGCAAGTCCGCCCAGGTGCCGCTGCAGTCCTGGCTCGGGGACGCGATGGAGGGCCCGACCCCGGTCTCGGCCCTGATCCACGCGGCGACGATGGTGACCGCGGGCGTGTACCTCATCACCCGCTCGTCGACGATCTTCAACGCCTCGCCCGACGCCCAGCTCGTGGTGGTGACGGTCGGCGCGGTCACGCTGCTCTTCGGTGCGATCGTCGGTTGCGCGAAGGACGACATCAAGAAGGCCCTGGCGGGTTCGACGATGTCGCAGATCGGCTACATGATCCTGGCCGCCGGCCTCGGCCCGATCGGCTACGTCTTCGCGATCATGCACCTGGTCACCCACGGCTTCTTCAAGGCGGGCCTCTTCCTCGGCGCCGGTTCCGTGATGCACGGGATGAACGACGAGGTGGACATGCGGAAGTACGGCGCCCTGCGCACGTACATGCCGATCACCTTCGTCACCTTCGGGCTCGGCTATCTGGCGATCATCGGCTTCCCGGGGCTGTCCGGCTTCTTCTCCAAGGACAAGATCATCGAGGCGGCGTTCGCCAAGGGCGGTACGGAGGGCTGGATCCTCGGCGGCACGGCCCTGCTGGGCGCGGCCATCACCGCGTACTACATGACCCGGGTGATGCTGCTGACCTTCTTCGGCGAGAAGCGGTGGCAGCCGGACGCGGACGGCAACGCGCCGCATCCGCACGAGTCGCCGCGCACCATGACCATCCCCATGATCGTGCTGGCCTTCGGATCGGTCTTCGCCGGCGGGCTGTTCAGTATCGACGAGTCGTTCCTGAAGTGGCTGGAGCCGGTCACCGGCCACAGTCACGGCCACTCGCCGCTGAGCGCGCTGACCGTCACCCTCGCCACCATGGTGGTGCTGGTGATCGGGGTCGCGATCGCCTGGGCCCAGTACGGCAGGCGCCCGGTCCCGGTGACCGCGCCGCGCGGCAGCCTGCTCACCCGGGCCGCCCGGCGGGACCTGCTCCAGGACGACTTCAACCACGTCGCCCTGGTCAAGCCCGGTGAGTACCTGACCCGCGGCCTGGTCTACCTGGACCACACCGTGGTCGACGGCGTGGTGAACGGCACCGCGGCCTCGGTCGGCGGGCTCTCCGGCCGGATGCGCAAGCTGCAGAACGGCTTCGCCCGCTCCTACGCGGTCTCGATGTTCGGCGGTACGGCGATCCTGATCGCCGCCACCCTGCTGATGAGGGCGGTCTGACATGTCCTTTCCCCTGCTGACGGTCACCGCGGTGACCCCGGCCGCCGGTGCCCTCCTCACCGCCGCGGTGCCCGCCGCCCGGCGCACCGCCGCCAAGTGGCTGGCCCTGGCCTTCTCGCTGGCCACGCTGGTGCTGGCGGCCGTGGTGCTGGTCCGCTTCGAACCGGGCGGCGGCCGGTACCAGCTCACCGAATCGCACGCCTGGATCGCGGACTTCGGGGTCCGGTACGAGCTCGGGGTGGACGGCATCGCCGTCGTCCTCGTGGCGCTGACCGCCCTGCTGATCCCGTTCGTCATCCTGGCGGGCTGGCACGACGCCGACCCGCTGGAGGAGAAGAACCCCAACCGCCGCTGGCGGCCCACCCAGGGCTTCTTCGCACTGATCCTCATGGTCGAGGCGATGGTGATCCTCTCCTTCGAGGCCACCGACGTCTTCCTCTTCTACATCTTCTTCGAAGCCATGCTGATCCCGATGTACTTCCTCATCGGCGGCTTCGGGGACCGGGCCCACGAGCACGGCGACGAGGCGGCGGCGACCCAGCGGTCGTACGCCGCGGTGAAGTTCCTGCTCTACAACCTGGCCGGCGGTCTGATCATGCTGGCCGCGGTGATCGGGCTCTACGCGGTGACCGCCGACGACCTCGGCACCGGGACGTTCTCCCTCCAGGAGATCGTGAAGGCCCGCGCGGACGGTTCGCTCGACATGGCGACCAACACCGAACGGGCCCTGTTCCTGGGCTTCTTCTTCGCCTTCGCCGTCAAGGCGCCGCTGTGGCCGCTGCACACCTGGCTGCCCAACGCCATGGGGGAGTCCACGGCCCCGGTCGCGGTGCTGATCACCGCGGTCGTCGACAAGGTCGGCACCTTCGCGATGCTCCGGTTCTGCCTCCAGCTCTTCCCGGAGGCGTCCACGTGGGCCACCCCGGCGATCCTCGTCCTCGCCGTGATCAGCATCATCTACGGCGCGCTGCTCGCGGTCGGGCAGCGGGACATCAAGCGGCTGATCGCCTACGCCTCGATCTCCCACTTCGGCTTCATCATCCTGGGCATCTTCGCGATGACCAGCCAGGGGCAGGGCGGCGCCACCCTCTACATGGTCAACCACGGGATCTCGACGGCGGCGCTGATGCTCGTCGCCGGCTTCCTGATCTCCCGCCGCGGCTCGCGCCTGATCGCCGACTACGGCGGGGTGCAGAAGGTCGCCCCGGTCCTCGCGGGCACCTTCCTCATCGGCGGTCTGGCCACCCTCTCGCTGCCGGGCCTGGCGCCCTTCGTCAGCGAGTTCCTGGTGCTGGTCGGCACCTTCAGCCGCTATCCCGTCCTCGGCATCGTCGCCACCGCCGGCATCGTGCTGGCCGCCCTCTACGTCCTGGTGCTCTACCAGCGCACCATGACCGGTCCGGTGAAGGAGGAGGTGCGCACCATGCCCGACCTCCGGGTGCGGGAGCTGGTGGTGGTGGCTCCGCTGGTCGCGCTGCTGCTGTTCCTCGGCGTCTATCCGCAGCCGCTGACCGAGATCGTCGACCCGGCCGTGCAGCACACGCTGTCCGACGTGGACCAGAAGGACCCCGAGCCCGAGCTGGAGGCCGCGAAGTGAACAGTGCGGTGACTGTCCACAGCCTGTGGACAACCTTGGCGGAAGCCCCGACTCCGATGGCCGCGCCGGACCGCATCCCGACGCCGCGCATGGAGTACGGGCAGCTCTCCCCGACGCTGATCGTGCTCGGCGCCGCCATCGTCGGGATCCTCGTGGAGGCGTTCCTGCCGCGCCGCAGCCGCTACTACACGCAGCTGCTGCTGTCGGTGGTCGCGCTCGCCGCGGCCTTCGCCGCCGTCGTCGGCCTGGCCGCCGGCGGCTACGCGACGGGCAGGTCCCGGATCTCGGCGATGGGCGCCGTCGCCGTCGACGGCCCGGCGCTCTTCCTCCAGGGCACGATCCTGCTGGTCTCCCTGGTCGCGGTCTTCACCTTCGCGGAACGGCGGCTCGACCCGGCCGCGCACGGCAACAAGGTCGACTCCTTCGTCGCCCAGGCCGGATCCGTACCGGGCGGGCCGGCCGAACGGGCCGCCGTCAAGGCCGGGTTCACCACCACCGAGGTCTTCCCGATCCTCCTCTTCGCGGTCGGCGGCATGCTCGTCTTCCCCGCCGCCAACGACCTGCTGACCCTCTTCATCGCGCTGGAGGTCTTCTCCCTCCCGCTGTACGTGCTCTGCGCGCTGGCCCGCCGCAAGCGGCTCCTCTCGCAGGAGGCCGCCGTCAAGTACTTCCTGCTCGGGGCCTTCTCCTCCGCCTTCCTGCTGTTCGGCATCGCCCTGCTCTACGGCTACGCGGGCACGGTCACCTACGCCGGGATCGCCGATGTCGTCGACGGCACCGTCCAGCGGATCGACCCGGTCCTCGCGACCACCATGGGCAACGACGTCCTGCTGCTCATCGGCGGGGCGATGGTGCTGATGGGGCTGCTGTTCAAGGTCGGCGCGGTGCCGTTCCACATGTGGACCCCGGACGTCTATCAGGGCGCCCCCACCCCGGTCACCGGCTTCATGGCGGCGGCCACCAAGGTCGCGGCGTTCGGCGCCCTGCTGCGGCTGCTCTACGTGGTGCTGCCGGGCCTGCGCTGGGACTGGCGGCCGGTGATGTGGGGCGTCGCGATCCTCACCATGCTGCTCGGCGCGATCGTCGCGGTCACCCAGACCGATGTGAAGCGGCTGCTCGCCTACTCGTCGATCGCGCACGCCGGCTTCATCCTGGCGGGCGTCATCGCCGCCACCCCGAGCGGGATCTCCTCGGTGCTCTTCTACCTGGTGGCGTACTCGTTCGTGACGGTCGGCGCGTTCGCCGTGGTCACCCTGGTGCGGGACGCGGGCGGCGAGGCCACCCACCTGTCCAAGTGGGCCGGGCTGGGCCGCCGTTCGCCGCTGGTGGCGGCCGTCTTCGCCGTGTTCCTGCTGGCCTTCGCCGGGATCCCGCTGACCTCCGGGTTCTCCGGCAAGTTCGCGGTGTTCAAGGCGGCGGCGGAGGGCGGCGCGGGCACGCTGGTGATCGTCGGTGTGATCTCCTCGGCCATCGCCGCGTTCTTCTACATCCGGGTGATCGTGCTGATGTTCTTCAGCGAGCCGAAGCCGGAAGGGCCGACGGTCGCGGTGCCGAGCCCGCTGACGACGACCGCCATCGGGGTGGGCGTCGCGGTCACGGTGGTGCTGGGCGTCGCGCCGCAGTACTTCCTGGACCTGGCGAGCCAGGCGGGGGTCTTCGTGCGGTGACACGGGCGGCTCCCGTCGACGCCGGTGCCCCGGGGCTTGAAGCCCCGGGGCACCGGCGTGTATCGGGGTGGTGGCGCTGGGCGGCCGCCGTGTGCCGGGGTGGTTCCCCGGGCGCCGCCGCTTATCGGGGCAGGAGGCCCGCTCCGACACGCGGCGCGGGTCGGCAGGCCGGTCCGCTCGTGCCATGACGTGTCATTCAGGGACGTTCCGCGCACCACGGGGCGTTGGGTGGGCGTTCACCGTCGGATGACAGCCTGCTTGCGTGAACCTCCCACAGCCCAAGCGCCTGCGCCGCACCCCGGCCGTGCCCCCTGACCGGGCCGCCGAGGTCGTCGCCCACCGCGGCGCCTCCCACGACCGCCCGGAGCACACCCTCGCCGCCTACGAGCAGGCGATCGCCGACGGAGCCGACGCGCTGGAGTGCGATGTGCGGCTGACCGCCGACGGGAGACTGGTGTGCGTCCACGACCGGCGGGTGGACCGCACCTCCGACGGCCGGGGCGCCGTCTCCGCGATGACCCTGGCGGAGCTGGACCGGCTCGACTTCGGGTCCTGGCGGGGCGAGGGCGCCGAGCCGGCCCGGGCGCTGGCCTTCGACGAACTGCTCGCCCTGGCCACCTCCGCTCCGCGCCCCGTGGCGCTGGCCGTGGAGACCAAGCACCCCACCCGGTGGGGCGGCCGGGTCGAGCAGGAACTCGTCCGGCAGCTACGGCTGTTCGGACTCGACCGGCGCGTCCCCGGTGAGCCGCCCCGGGTGCGGCTGATGAGCTTCTCCCGGACGGCGCTGCGCCGGATGGCGGTCCTGGCGCCCGATCTGCCGCGGGTGCTGCTCACCGAGCGCCGGTGGCCGCTGCCGGGGCGGGCCGCCGCGCTGCCGCGCGGGGTGCGGATCGCCGGGCCGGGCATCGACCTGGTCCGGTCCCGGCCGGAGCTCGTCTCCCGGCTGCGGGCGGCCGGGCACCGGGTCCATGTGTGGACGGTGGACGAGCCGGAGGACGTGGAGCTCTGTCTCCGGCTCGGCGTGGAGGCCCTGATCACCAACCGGCCGCGACAGGTACTGGAGCAGATCGGGGACCGGTGAGGGGGCTTACCGCCTGACGGGAGGGGCCGACCGCCTGCCCGTCGATCCTCTTTCGGTCTATGTGTTGGCGTTGGTGCCGCGGCGCGGGGTGATCTCGGTGAGGTCGAGATCGATGGTGAAGGGAACCGAGACCTTGAGCCGGTCATGGAAGATTCCGGTGGGAACGAAGACACCGGTCGCGGGCTCCAGCTCGAAGACGTAGACGACGGCCCGGCCCTTGTCGTTCTCAACACGCCAATAGTGGGGAATCCCGGCTTTGGCGTACTTGAGCGGCTTCGCTTCGCGGTCGCGTGCCTTGGAGTCGGGGGAGACCACCTCGATGGCCAGAACGACCTCCTCGGCCGGGAATCGGGTCTGGTCGTCGTCCAGGACAACCTTGCCCGGGACCACGACCACATCCGGCTCCGGCCGGTTCTGCCGGTCGATGTCGATGGTGAATTCCCGGACGACCTCCAGGTCATCGGGGGCCGCCGACTCCAGACGCAGCCTGAGGAAGTCGACGGCGCGGGTATGGAAGATGGTCTGCGGACTCACGAAGACGAGGCTCCCGTCGATCAGCTCCGTGTGGGGAGGAAGGTTCGGAAGCCGGTCCAGGTCGTCGGCGGTCCAGCCGCCCTCGGGCGGGATCGGCCACCTGGGCCCCGACGCCTCGGTCACGGGCTCGGTCTCGGGCTCGGGTTCGACACTCATCAGTGCTCCCATGGGCTGGAGTCTCGCCGGTTGGTCCAGCGTATCGGCGGAAAACGGATGAGGTCCCCACGTACGTGTGACCGAGTCGCGCGCCGTTGACCCGTGCCGACGCTCGTACGCTCCCTCTCACCCTCCCGCGAGGCGAGGGCCCGCACGGCCGATTCCGGTCGTCGGTGACCGCGGTGGCGAGGGCGGTCCGCGGCACCCCGTGAGCGCCCCCGGCCGCACACCCGTGGGTGTGCCCGGTGGTCGGTCACACCGCCCGAGCGCCGGGGCCGGTCAACGCCGGGAGCCCTCGCCGGTCACACCCCCAGAACGCCCCCGATCGTCACACCGCGGGAGCGACCCGCCCCGTCACCTCGCCCAGTCCGATCCGCACGCCGTCCGGGCCCGGTGCCCAGGCGGTCAGGGTGACCTCGTCGCCGTCCTCCAGGAAGGTGCGCTTGCCGTCCGGCAGGTCCAGCGGGTCACGGCCGCCCCAGGTGAGCTCCAGCAGGCAGCCGCGCTGCTCGACGGCGGGTCCGCTGACGGTGCCGGAGGCGTACAGGTCGCCGGTGCGCAGCGACGCGCCGTTCACCGTCATATGGGCCAGCTGCTGCGCCGCCGTCCAGTACATGGTGGAGAACGGCGGCTCGGACACCGGGTGCCCGTTGATCGCGACGGTGATCCGCAGATCCAGCCCGCCGGGCTCCAGCGCGCTGTCGTCCAGGTAGGGGAGCAGCTCGTGGTCGCGCTGCGGAGGGGCGGTGCGGGCCTCGTCCAGGGCGTCCAGCGGGGTGACCCAGGCGGAGACCGAGGTGGCGAAGGACTTGCCGAGGAACGGGCCCAGCGGGACGTACTCCCACGCCTGGATGTCCCGCGCCGACCAGTCGTTGAGCAGGCAGACACCGAACACGTGGTCGCGGAAGGCGGACTGCGGGACCGTTTCGCCGAGCGCCGTCGGGGTGCCGACGACGAAGCCGACCTCGGCCTCGATGTCGAGCCGCCGGCTGGGGCCGAAGACGGGTGCGGTGTCGGCCGGGGACTTGCGCTGCCCGTGGGGGCGCCTGACCGGGGTGCCGGAGACGACGACGGTGCCGGCCCGGCCGTGGTAGCCGATCGGCAGGTGCTTCCAGTTGGGGGTGAGCGGTTCGCTGTCGGGCCGGAACATCCGGCCGACGTTCGTGGCGTGGTGCTCACTCGCGTAGAAGTCGACGTAGTCGGCGACCTCGAAGGGGAGGTGCAGGGTGACGTCGGAGAGCGGGTGCAGGAACGGTTCGATGGCCGGGTAGCCGAGCCAGGTCCTGATCCCGGCCCGGACGGCCTGCCAGGTGGGGCGGCCCGCGGCCATCAGGGCGTTCAGCGTGGGGTGCGCCAGCACATCGGAGTGCGGGGAGCCGAGAGCGGTGCCCGCGGTGTGGACGTCCAGCACGTGGTTCCCGTAGCGGACGCCGATGCGGCGGCGGTCCGGCTCGTCGGCGGTGCTGAAGATGCCGTAGGGGAGGTTGTGCAGGCCGAAGGGGTCGCCTTGCGCAAGATCGAGCGGGCTCTGCTGGGGCATCGTCGGTGCCTCGCCTTCCTGTCCGCCGTGGGTCGATCCACAGGCTACGGCCTCGAGGCGGGCCGCGGACCGGTGGGCATTGAATACTAAAGTCCTCGCAATTGCCCGGAAAGGCCCCTGTGTCGGGGCAGGTTGCGGAGAACGGCCTCCTGCCGGGCACCGGCCCCGCGCGGCACCGGGCGGACAGCGTGGTGGCCGGGGGGCCGCGGTCCGGTCCGAACGGGCTCTGCCGAGGGGGCCGCGGTCCGGCCCTGGCGGGCTCTGCCGAGACGTTCCGTCAGCCGCCTTCCGCCGGTCCGCCTCGCCCCCACGGGCGCCGGCTCAGGACGTGCGCACCCGGTGCTGCTGCGGGCTGATGCCGTGGACGCGCTTGAAGGCGGTGCTCAGCGCGAACGAGCTGCCGTAGCCGACCTGCCGGGCCACGGCGCCGACCGTGGTGTCGGGTTCGCGCAGCAGGTCGGCGGCGAGGGTCATCCGCCAGCCCGTCAGATAGGCGATCGGCGGCTCACCGACCAGCTCGGTGAAGCGCCGGGCGAGCGCGGCCCGGGAGACCCCCGTTCCGGACGCCAGGGCGGCCACCGTCCAGGGCCGCGCCGGGTCGTTGTGGAGCAGTCGCAGGGCGTGGCCCACCACCGGGTCGCCGTGAGCCCGGAACCAGCGGGGGGCGTCGGATTCCGGACGGGAGAACCAGGCCCGGAGGCCGGAGATGAGGAGCACGTCGAGCAGTCGGTCGAGAACGGTCTCCTGGCCCGGCTCGTCCTTGACGATCTCCTCGCCGAGCAGGGTGAGGGCGGGGCAGTCCCAGGTGTCCCCGGGCAGGACCACCAGCGCGGGCAGCGCCGCCAGGAGCCGCCTGCTGATCGCACTGTCCAGCTGGTAGGTGCCGGTGAGCATGACCGTCGAGCCGCTGGGGCCCGTCCCCCAGGTGCGAACGCCGAGGTCCGTGAGCTCCGTCAGGGGTTCGCCGGACACCGTGGTGCACTGCTGCCCCGGCTGGATCACCGCTTGCGGCCGGGTGTCCGGGGTGTCGGCCACGCGGTACGGGTCCGGGCCGCGGACCAGCGCGATGTCGCCGGGGCGCAGCCGGACCGGGTCCGCGTCGTCGGGCACGATCCAGGCGTCGCCGCTCACCAGGGCCACGAGGGTGAGGGGAGCCCGGTCCTCGATCCGGAGGCACCACGGCGGCTCCATGATCGACCGGAGCAGGAACGCGCCCCGGGCCCTCGGTCCGGTCAGGAGCCCCGCCAGCGCGTCCATGCCGCCGAGTGTAGACGCTTGCACATGCGGGCGAGCCTTTCAGCCATGTTCCGTCTCACCGGGCCCGGCTTCACTGGAGCCATGAATCGGAACGAGCACGAGAACGAGCACGAGAACGAGGGCAAGAACGAGCACGAGCGCGAGCACGGGAACGAGCGAAGGAACGAGCGCGAGCGCGAGTGCGGAAACGTGACGCCTGACGAACACGAGAAGAAGCCGACTCTGGTCCTCTGCGGCACCGGGAAGACCGGACGCCGGGTGGCGGAGCGCCTGGAGAAGCGCGGCCTGCCGGTGCGCATCGGATCCCGCTCGGCCGAGACGCCGTTCGACTGGGAGGATCCGGCGACCTGGGCACCCGTGCTGCACGGGGTGGACGCGGCGTACCTGGTGTACTACCCGGACATGGCGGTCCCCGGGGCCGCGGACGCGGTGCGCCGCTTCGCCGCGCTCGCGGTGGAGGCCGGGGTCCGGCGGCTGGTGCTGCTGTCCGGCCGCGGCGAGGAAGCGGCTCTCGTCGGGGAGCGGGCGGTGCGGGAGTCCGGCGCCGACTGGACGATTCTGCGCGGCAGTTGGTTCGCCCAGAACTTCAGCGAGCACTTCCTGCTGGAGCCGGTGCTGTCCGGGGAGATCGCCCTGCCGGCCGGAGCCGTGGCGGAGCCCTTCGTCGACGCCGGGGACATCGCGGACGTCGCCGTCGCGGCCCTGACCGAGGACGGGCACGCGGGCAGGGTCTACGAGCTCACCGGCCCCCGCCTCCTCACCTTCCAGGACGTGGCCGGGGAGATCGGCCGGGCGGCCGGCCGGGAGGTCCGTTACGTCCCGGTGTCCGCGGCGGAGTACGCCGCCGCCGCGACGGCCGAGGGCGTGCCGGAGGACCTCGTCTCCCTGATGACCTACCTCTTCACCGAGGTCCTGGACGGCCGCAATGCCTCCCTGAGCGACGATGTCCGGCGGGTGCTCGGCCGGGCGCCCCGGGACTTCGTCGACTTCGCGCGGGAGGCCGCTGCCGCCGGCGTCTGGTCGGGCGTCCGGGAAGCGCAACGCTGAGGAGGGGGCCGGGCGGAGGGGTGCCGCGGAGGGGCGTATCGGCGCTGGTGGCGCCCGGTGTCGATGAACGGAATGATGATCAAGGTCGTATGGGGTACCGCCCCTGGTGCCGCTCGCGCGGGTGAGGGGTACCGGTCGGGGCAGGCGCCCGCTGTGATCGCCAGGCGACCGGATACGCTGCCACTGGTGACAGCGACACATCGACATTCCACGTAGTCGTCCGCAGACAGGAGAACCCCTCGTGACCGTCGTCGGGCCGTTCGGGCTGATCTTGCGGGACCAGGCTCTGGAAGCCGACGTCCGGGCCGCGTTGGCGGCCGTCGAGGAGGGCCTGACCGAGGCCACCAAGAGCGACGTCCCGTTCATCACGGAGGCGGCGCAGCACCTCGTCCGGGCCGGCGGGAAGCGGTTCCGCCCGCTGCTGGTGGCGCTGGCCTCGCACCTCGGCGACCCGAACGCCCCCGGTGTGGTGCCCTCCGCCGTGGTCGTGGAGCTCACGCACCTCGCGACGCTCTACCACGACGACGTCATGGACGAGGCCGATGTGCGGCGCGGGGTGCCCAGCGCCAACGCGAACTGGGACAACTCGGTCGCGGTGCTCACCGGGGACTTCCTCTTCGCCCGCGCCTCGCACATCCTGGCCGACCTCGGCCCGGAGGCCGTCCGGATCCAGGCGCAGGCGTTCGAGCGGCTGGTCACCGGGCAGATCCTGGAGACCGCCGGCCCGCGCGACGGCCAGGACCCGGTCGAGCACTACCTCGACGTGCTCGCCGGCAAGACGGGCTCGCTCGTCGCCGTCTCCTGCCGGTTCGGCGCGATGATGGCGGGCGCGGACGAGGCCGTCGTGGACACTCTCACCCAGTACGGCGAGCGGCTCGGCACCGCGTTCCAGCTGTCGGACGACGTCCTCGACATCGCCAGCGACAGCCACGAGTCCGGCAAGACCCCGGGCACCGACCTGCGCGAGGGCATCCCCACCCTGCCGGTGCTCCACCTGCGGGCCCGGGCCGCGGCGAGCGGCGACCCGCGCGACCGCGAGCTGTGCGAACTGCTCGACGGGGACCTCACCGACGACGCCCGGCACACCGAGGCCCTGCGCCGGCTGCGCCTCCACCCGGCGCTGGAGCAGGCCCGCCGGGACACCATCCGCTACGCGGAGGAGGCGCGCGCGACGCTGGCGCCGCTGCCGGACGGCCCCGCGAAGGCCGCCCTCGAAGCGCTGTGCGACGCGGTGGTCCACCGGGCGGGCTGACCCCCTTTGCGCCGGGCGGGCCGACCCGGCACAGGGTGAGCTGACCACGGCCGCGGCCGACGGGTGACGGCGCGGCAGGATGCGCGGACGGCGCACGCGGTGTAAGCACTGCCGCCCGGTCGCCGGGCACTCGGGCCGCGGAAGCGCGGAACCCCTAGTGGATGCTCCGCCCCCAGCGGTATGCGCTCCGCCGTGCGGACGGGGCGTCTCATCCTGTAGGCGTACACCGAGTTGATCCCGTCGGGTGACGCATTCCCCCCGGTCCGTTTGATGGGATTAGTAGCACAACAGCGGCGGGCACAGTGTCACTGTCCGCGAGACGAGCCCCACGGGTGCCATCGACCAACCGCCGCCGACGACGGAGGTAGAGCAGATGCTCAGGAAGCGACCGGCACAGGTCAGCGACGTACGGGAAGCGGAAGGGGACGACACCGCAACGGGCCGCAGGGCCGGACGTTACGTGGTCCCGGTCGTCGGGTTGGCGGGGGTGGCGGCCCTCACGATCGGGCTCGTCCCCGCCTTCGCCGGCGTGGGCGCCCCGGATCTCCCGAAGGTGTCGGCCGAGAAGCTGATCGCGAAGATGGCCGCCTCCGACGTCCGGCAGGTCTCCGGCACCGTGAAGATCGACACCGACCTCGGGCTGCCCTCGATGCCCGGCGGCTCGGGCGGCGGCCTCGTCGGTGACGCGATGAAGGACGCCGGGGGCAAGGGCGGCGGGGCCAAGGACGGCGCCGCCCTCGACCCGCAGGCCAAGCTGATGGAGCTGGCCACGGGATCGCACACCCTCAAGATCGCCGCGGACGGCCCGGAGAAGCACCGGCTCTCCGTCCTCGACGGCGGCGACGAGTACACCATGGTCCACAACGGCCAGGACGTCTGGGCGTACGCCTCGGCCGACAAGGCGGTGTTCCACGCCAAGGGGCCCAAGGCCGACGCCGGGGACTCCGACCGCCGGGAACTGCCGGACCGGGCCACCCCGCAGGCCCTCGCGAAGCAGGCGCTGACGGCCGTGGACAAGACGACCCGGGTCACGGTCGACGGCACGGCCAAGATCGCCGGGCGGGACGCCTACCAGCTGGTGATCCAGCCCAAGCAGGCTCAGTCCACGGTCGATTCGATCCGGATCGCGGTGGACGCGGAGAACGGCGTGCCGCTGAAGTTCACGCTGTCCCCGAAGAGCGGCGGCAAGCCGGTCCTCGACGCGGGCTTCACCTCGGTCGACTTCGCCAAGCCCGACGCGGGCACCTTCGACTTCACGCCGCCCCGGGGCGCCAAGGTCACGGAGGAGGGGGACCTCGACAAGAAGGCCGAGAAGGACGGGATGTCCGCTCCGGACCTGGGCCTCCCCTTCGACCCGTCGGCCGGTTCCGGTGACGGAAGCGGGCCGAAGGTCATCGGCGAGGGCTGGGCGTCCATCGCCGAGCTCCAGGCCCCGCGCTCCGGTTCCCACCAGGGCGGTTCCGGCGACGACAAGGCGCGCCCCGAGGCGTCCGGTTCGCCCCTGGACAGCTTCGGCGACAAGGTCAGCGGGAAGTTCGGCAAGGGCACGGTGTTCAGCACCCGCCTGGTCAACGCCCTGATGACGGAGGACGGCGGGGTCTACGTCGGCGCCGTCGACAAGGCCGCACTGATCAAGGCCGCGAACGCGGCCCACTGATCAAGGCCGCTAACGCGGTCGAGTGGCCGCAGCCGAGCGGACGCGGCTGCCGCAACCGCGTGGACGCCGTGGCGGTCCGGTGCCGAGCCGGTCCGCCATCGCGTCATCCATGAGGTCCCGGGCCGTACCCCTCCGTGCCCGGGTGGTGCCGCCGCGGCCGCACGAGCCGCCACGGCACCAAGGGCCCGGACGCCGGTCGGCGTCCGGGCCCCGGTCTTCCACCGTGCTCGCTCCGGCGGATGCTCTCCCGGGCTCCCGGGCTCCCGGGCTCAGGGCCCGGGCCGCGCGTGACCGGTGCCCGGAGGCACGGCCCCGTGCGACCGGCCGGACGGCCCGTCAGAAGGTGAGCTTCCAGCTGTCGATGTAGCCGGTGTCCTGGGCCGCGATGTCCTGGACCTTGAGCTTCCAGGTGCCGTTCGCCGCCTCGCTCGAGGCGTTGACGGTGTAGGTGGCGATGACGTTGTCCGCCGAGTCCGAACCGCTGGAGTTCTTCAGCCGGTACGCGGTCCCGTCCGGTGCCACCAGGTCGACGACCAGGTCACCGCGCCAGCTGTGCTTGATGTCGACCCCCACCTTCAGGGCCGACGGCGCGTTGCCCGTGCGGCCCGTGACCTCCAGCGCGGACGTCACCGCCGCGCCGTTGTCCGGGATGCTCACGTCCGCGGTGGTCTCGAAGACCGTCCCCGGCTGGGTGGTCCCGGTGCCGAGCGTCCACACCGCGTGGGCGATGGCGTCGGCGTTGCGGTCGAGCGCGGTGTCGTTGATGTTCGTGGTGGTGTCGCAGGAGGAGTGGTAGCAGCGGTCGAACGCCTGTCCGGCCGTACCGCCCCACTTCTGGGCCTGGGCGGCCGTCTTGCGGTAGTCGGCGCCCGTGAAGAGGCCGCCCACCGGCACCCCGACGTTCTTGAACGGGGCATGGTCGGACCGTCCGTCGCCCTCGGTCTCGATCTCCGTGGGCACGCCGAGCCCCGCGAAGTAGTCCTTGAACGTGGTCTCGATCGTGGGGTCGTCGTCGTAGACGAAGTACCCCGGGTTCGGTGAGCCGATCATGTCGAAGTTCAGATACCCGGCGATCTTCGAGCGCTCGGCGGACGGCAGGTTGTTGACGTAGTACCGGGAGCCGACGAGGCCGAGCTCCTCCGCGCCCCACCAGCCGAACCGCAGATGCTTGGCCGGCTGGAGGTTCGCGCGGGAGACGGCGAGGGCGGTCTCCAGGACGGCGGCCGACCCGGAGCCGTTGTCGTTGATGCCGGCCCCCGAGCTGACCGAGTCGAGGTGCGACCCGGCGAACAGCACCTGGTCGGGGTCGCCGCCCGGCCAGTCGGCGATCAGGTTGTAGCCGGTCGAGCCGCCGGAGGTGAACTGCTGGACGGTGGTGGTGAACCCGGCCGCGTCCAGCTTCCCCTTCACGTAGTCCAGCGAGGCCTTGTAGCCGGTGCGGCCGTGGGCGCGGTTGCCGCCGTTGGCGGTGGCGATCGACTGCAGCTGGCTCAGATGCGCTTTGACGTTGGCGAGCGGGATGTCCGGCGGGGCGAGGGCGGACGGCCGGGCGGCGGAGGCGGGCTGCGCCGCGCCGGCGGCGCCGGGGGCCGAGACGACGAGCCCGGCGAGGGCGCCGGCGGCCACGGTGACGGTGGCGGCCCGGCGTATCCAGGATCTTCGGGCAGGGCCGCGGTCGGTGCCAGGAATGCGTGCAGACATGGTGGGGGCTCCGTATTCCGAACGGGATGAGGACGGAACGAACAGGAAGCCCTGCGGCTGGGTGACCACAGGGCACTGGAGCGAGCACAAATCCTTGACGCGAGCATGATGCTGAGGCGGGGCTGACGAAGCGTCAAGGGCGGAATTCGGACACGCTCTGCCGCATATCGGTCCGGAGCGTCACGCGGGGGCGGCCGCACGACGGCGGACCGCGCGACAGCGGCCCCCCGCGGCGGCGGGCCGGGCCGCTTCTCCCGGTGGTCCGTCCCGGTGGGAGGCCGCGGCCATCCGGGTGCAACGGCCGCGTCCCGGTGCGGCGCCGGCCCATTCCTCGGCTTGAGTGATCATCGGCACGCGTCACTCTCCACGGGGCCGGACCTCCCGTCACCTCTCCACGGGCAGGGCCGTCCCCGGCTCTCACCGACTCGACGCCCGAATCCGAGGCGTGCCCCGGGCACCAACGTCTTCTGGAGGTTCCGTGAGATCGTTCAGATGGGGTGCGAGCCTGGTGGCCGCGGCCGGTCTGGCAGGCTCCCTGCTCCTGGGCTCGGCCGTGTCGTCGGCCGCTCCCTCGGCGTCGGGCAGCAGTGCCGGAATCGCCGCGGCGGCTCAGCCGGGAGCACCGGCCGGGGAAGCGGCCGAGGAGCACGGGAAGCCGAACCCCAAGCCCAAGCCGAAGCCGAAGCGGAAGCAGGGCCACGGGCAGAGCGCGAAGCAGCACCGCCCCGGAGCGCACCACCCGAGCGCGCCGCAGCCGTCACGGAAGCCCCAGCGGGGTGAGCGGCCGCAGACGCTGCCGGCTCCGGTCCGGCCCGGCCAGTCCGAACGCCCCGGCCAGTCCGAGCGCCCCGGCCGGCCGGCCGCCAACCGGCCTGACATGCGCCCCATCTGCCTCGGCCTGGTGCCCCCGCCCTACGCGTACGCCGACCGTTCGCAGTACTTCTGCGGCGACTGGCGGCTCGGCCCCACCCGGCTGCCGACCCGCGGGATCCTGGGCAACATCCTGGGCGGCTACCACCGGTTCGGGCACCTCACCCCGGTCGAGTTCCTGAACAAGTGGTGGGACCCGACGCTGGACTCCGGCCAGGGCGACTGGAAGTACCCGCCGGAGGACGGCTTCCAGCTCGACTCCGAGGGCAACCCCATCGCCGCGCCGCTGGTGCTCCACGCGGGGACGAAGGTCGACCGCTTCGGCAACGAGGCCGGCCGGTTCCTCTCCCCGGCGGGCACCCGGTACGGGGAGCGCGCCCTCCCGCCGTCCAGCCTGGACACGACCGATCCGCGCTACCCCTTCAACTACCACCTCTACCGGGTGACCAGGGATCTCACGGTCTGCGCGGGGCCGATCGCCCCGGCGTTCGAGCAGCCGGGCAACGGCACCCAGTACGTGACGTCGAGCAACTTCTGCCCGACCGTCACCGGCCACACCGTCGGGGAGCTGGTCCGCAACGGCACCCTGGCGCGGATCAACTGACCTGCCGCACCGTGAACCGCAGTGCCTGAACCGCAGCACCTGAACCGCAGCACCTGAACCCCCGCACCTGAAGACCGCCGCACGACACAGCACGCCGGGCCCGCCATGAGCGGGCCCGGCGCCGTTGCCGGTGGGAGACTGGCGCCATGGACCGGTTCCAGCTGTGCGCGGCCCTCCGCGCGGCGGGGGTCCCGGCCGCGCACTACGAGATCCCCGGCTGCCCCGGCGGCCGCCACCCGACGGAGTCGTACTTCCTGCGGGCGGAGGAGAGCGCCTGGCTGGTGGGCGTCCACGAACGCGGGGAACGGCGCGTCCTCGAACGGTTCGCGGACGAGGACGCGGCCTGCCGCTGGCTCTACGACCGGCTCACCTACGAAGGCCCGCCGCCGACCGGCCTCACGCCCGAGGAACGGGACGAACTGCTGCACGACAGCGACGGCATCCAGCGCCGGGCCCGCCGGGAACTCGACCGGGCCCTGGCCGCCGAACAGGAACGCCGCCGGGCCGGGAAGGACGGCGGTGCGGACGGCCACTCCGGCGGGCAACAGCCTCCCGCCGACGGCCGGTGACCCGTCGCGTCCGTACCCGAACCCGTACCCGTCCCGTCTGTACCCGTCCCGTCTGTACCCGTCCCGTCTGTACCCGTCCCGTCTGTACCCGTCCCGTCCGTACCCGTCCCGTCCGTACCCATCGCGTCCGTACCCATCGGGTCCGTACCCATCGGGTACCGCGCACCGGGTCATCGTCCGGCCCCCCTCCGTGGCACGGCGTCCCCCGGACCCCACAGAACAGCCCCTGCCTGGGGTGATGTCCCCATCCCGTAGATGGAGGCGGCCAACGCGGGTACGCGGACGGGTCGACGGCACTACGGAGGACGCATGGCAGAGGCGACCGCTGGGCGGCAGCGGACGGAGGTGGCCGGGCAGGGACGGACGGCCCGCATACGGCAGTGGCTGCACCGCGCGGCGGGTTCGGAGGGGCACGAACGCCACACGCTCGCGCTCATCGGCAAAGCCACCCTGGCGGCCTGTCTGGCCTGGGTGATCGCCTACGACGTGATGCAGGCGCAGTCGCCCGCGTTCGCCCCGTTCTCGGCCGTGCTGATCATGCAGGTCACGGTGTACCGGTCGCTGCTCCAGGCGCTGCGGTACGTCGGGGCGGTCTCGGTGGGCGTCGCGTTGCAGGGGCTCTTCGGCCTCCTGGCCGGGCCCGGGCTGGTGACGTTCGTCCTGGTGGCGCTCGCCGCACTCACCATCGGCCGGTGGCGCCCGCTGGGCTCCCAGGGCTCCCAGGTGGCGACGGCGGCGTTCTTCGCCTTCTCCACCTATGTCTCCGCGAGCAGCGACGCCGACCGCTGGAACCAGCTCGGCCAGATCATCCTGCTCGTCCTCATCGGCTGCGGGGTGGGCGTGGTGGTCACCATGGTGGTCCTGCCGCCGATGCGGTACCGCAGTGCCGAGAGCGGCATCCACGTCCTGGCGCACTCGCTGTGCGACCTGGTCTCCGACATCCATCCCGCCCTGCGCGAGAACGAACTCGACGGGGAGCGCACCCGGCACTGGCGGGAGCGGGCCTCCCATCTGGGCCCGATCGTGGAGCAGGCGCAGTCGGCGGTGCGGACGGCGCAGGAGAGCACGTACTACAACCCCCGGCGGCTGCTGCAACGGCACTGGCACCACACCTCGTTCTCCGGCTATCAGGCCGTCATCGACGCCCTGGAGCGGGTCTCGTACCAGATGGGGTCGATGACCCGCAGTCTCGACCAGTGGCACGACGGGGAGAGCGGCGGCCGGCACGGCGACTTCCTGCGCGACTACGGCGACTTCCTTCAGTCGCTGGCCCACATCCTCGATCTGTTCAGCCACATCGACGAGGACCGGCTCACCGACCAGGCGCGGGACCTGTGCGAGGCCGCGGACCGGGCGCAGGAGCGGCGCACCCGGCTCGTGGAGGACGCGGAGGGCAGCGACCTGCCGCTGGGCGATCCCTCGCGCCCGTTCGGGATCCTCATGGCGGAGGCGACCCGGCTGATGGACGAGATGCAGCACACCTGCGACGTGCTCCAGCAGGCGGTCGACCGCGCGTCCGCGACGGACGGGGCCTGAGCGCCTTCCCGGGCAGCGCACCGTCGCCCGCCGGAGGCTGATCCGGGTGTCCGCGTCCCTGCGCGCGCCCGCGCGCCGTGGTGCGGTCAGCGGGCCCGCGGGGCTGCGGCCGCCCGGGATCTGCCGGGCCGCGGGCCGCTGCCGGACCGGATCCCCGGAGATCGGCAGATTCCTCCGGCGGGCGGGTGACGTTCCCCGTCGCTGTGCTGCGGACACCCCTGTGGCCCACAGACCAACCGACGGCCGTCGCACCTAATGCGCGGGCAAGTGCATTAAGTGCGCTCACACAGTAACGGCCGAGCGCCTGCACGGCAAAAGGAACACCCCGCCGGAACGACGGGGTTGGTGTGCGGGGCCGGGGTGGCGACTCGGGGCGCGGCGCGGCAGCGGTGGGCCCGGTCGGCCGCGTCGGGCAGTGGGTGGGGCGGCGGGCTCCGGGGGCGTGCACGACGGCTCTCAGAGATGCGCCCGTCAGGAACACGTGCCCGAATCGAACGGGAGAAGGGCAGGGCTTGAATGATGAAGGCGTGCGGTCGGCCCCGGCCCCTCAGCGCCGGCCGCACTCCGCTTCGGCTTCCGTTCCCGGGGCGAGCGGGACCGCGGAAACCGTGGCTTCCGCTTCCGCGCCGACGGACTCCGTTCCGGCGGCCGCGTCACCCGGCTCGGCGGTGCGGGCGGCCGACGTCTGCGCCGCGGCCGCCGCCTCGCGCAGCGCCACCCTGCCCTTCCGGGCGGTGCGCAGTGCGTCCCAGGTCAGCAGGGCGAGAGCCAGCCAGACGAGCGCGAAGCCCGCCCACCGTCCGGCGGGCATCTCCTCGTGGAGCACCGCCACCCCGAGGACGAACTGGATGCTCGGTGTCACGTACTGCAGGAGCCCGATGGTGGAGAGCGGGAGCCGGACAGCCGCCCCGCCGAAGCAGATCAGCGGCGCCGCGGTGACGAAACCGCAGGTCACCAGCAGGAGGGAGTGGCCGACGTCATGCGTGCCGAACGTGCTCCGGCCCTGGGAGCCGAGAAAGAGCAGGAAGGCGAGCGCGGGCAGGAACTGCACCGCGGTCTCCGCCGCCAAGGACTCCAGTCCGTCCAGCCCCACCCGCTTCTTGACCAGGCCGTACGACGCGAACGTGAACGCGAGGACCAGGGCGATCCAGGGGACCTGGCCGTAGTCGACGGACAGGAAGAGCACCGCGGCGACGCCGATGCCGACCGCGGTCCACTGCGTCGGACGCAGCCGTTCCCGCAACAGCAGGACACCGAACGCGATGCTCACCAGCGGGTTGATGAAGTACCCGAGGGCGGCGTCGACGACATGGCCGGAGTTCGCGGCCCAGATGTAGACACCCCAGTTGGTCGAGATGAACACCGCGGCGACGGCGATCAGACCGAGGCGCCTGGGCTGGCGCAGCAGCGGACCGATCCAGGCCCAGCGGCGCAGCACGAGCAGGATCAGGCCGACGGCCGCCAGCGACCACACCATGCGGTGGGCCAGGATCTCGATGGCGCCGGTCGGCTCCAGCAGCGGCCAGTACAGCGGGAAGAGCCCCCACATGCCGTAGGCGGCGAACCCGTACGCGAGGCCCGGCCGGACCGACGGACCGGAGTCCGAACCTCCACTGGACTCGATGGTGCTCGGCTTCATCGGACCTCCCCCGGCGCGGCATGACGACGACCCGACGGTAGCGCCCGAGGGGCGGCGCTGTCATGTGTGTTCCGGCATACGGTCATGACAGCTGTTGGGGTGGGAGGTGGAGTGGATCCGTTCGAGTCTCCGACACGCGTGCGCCTCTTCGCGGAGCCCCCTTGCTCTCCGTGGTCGAACCGATACGGTCGTCCGGTGCGTGCGGTGACACCCGGCGGACTTGGAGGGGGATGTGGCAGGGCGGTTAGCCGTCGACGGGGATGAGCTCCAGCACTTCATGAAGCTGCTGAAGAAGTCGGCCAAGTCGTTGGACGGGTTGCGCAAGGCTCTGGGGGACGCGACGGTCACCGGTCTCGGAACCGACGATCTCGACCAGGCGTGCCAGGACTTCCAGGAGGACTGGAAGTACGGCGCCGAGCAGATCGGCGAACAGACCGAGGACCTCGCCAAGATCGTGGGTGAGAGCAGGGACAGCTACCGGGAGGTCGACAAAGCGCTGGAAGAGGCGCTGAAGAAGGGCGCCGAAGGGGGCGGTGCGCCGTGACCTCCACCCCGGGCATCGAGTCGCCGCAGCCGGCGCCACGTCCGACCTTCGGCACCGCGCAGGACCTGACGAAGCCCCAAGGCCTCAAGTCGTCGCCCCGCATAGCCAACCCGCACTACCCGGAGCTGGGCTTCAACCCGGTCCCGGGAAGCACCGACACGGTCCGGGAGCTCTACGACAAACTGGCCGCCTGCGCCAAGGTGTTGGAGGAGACCCGCGACCTGGTCTCCAGGCTGATGGACGGCAGCTATTGGAAGGGCGACGCGGCGGTCGCGTTCCGGGAGCAGATCGACGGCGGGCCACTCCCGGTCAACCTGAAGAATGCCGCCCGCTCCATCCGTAAGGCCGCCAGGCAACTGGACCGCTGGGAAGGCGAACTCGCCGAATTCCAGAGCCGCGCAAAGCGCCTGAATGAAGAGGCGAAGGCTGCGCGGGCTGCGCTGCACGCGGCCGAGGGTCGGGCCGAACGGGCCGCTGACGACCCCGACCTGGACAAGAAGGGGACGCGCCAGGACGACGCCGAGAAGGCGCGGGACCGTGCCGATGGGCACGTCGAAGAGGCTCGCGCGGACCTCGAGCGCATCCTCGCCAAGGCGCGCAGACTCGCCCAGGAGCACGAGGACGCCGCGGGGGCGCGCGCGGACCTGATCCGCAAGGCCACGGAGAAGCTCGCCCCGCACGAACCGGGCATGTTCTCCGAGGCCTGGGACTGGATCAAGGAGAACCTCCCGGACATCCTCAGCTTCACGGCGGGGGTGCTGGGGCTGATCGCGTTGTTCGTCCTCACGGGTGGGACGGCGGCTGCGGTGTTGCTCTTGGTGGCGGCAGCGTTGAGTGGTGGGGCGCTTGCTCAGCGATTCTCGGATCCAGCGGTTTGGGAGTCACTCAAGGATGGGTTCACCAAGGGCGAGTTGGACTCGGACTTTTGGGGCAACGTCGTGAGCCTCGGAGGGGACCTCCTAGGCGTACTGCCAGGAGGGGCCGCCGCAGGTCGAGGGGCTGCTGCAGCGTTTCGTGTGGCCGGCGAGGGCGCTGAGGTCATCACTCTCGGGCAGCGATTGTCCACTTTCGGTGCACGAACCTTGAGTGAAGCCCGCACCATCTCCGGATTGGATAATCCAACCATTAATTTCTTGGTCCGCGGCGCCCGGGACTCTGTCAAGGCCGGTGAAGTGATCGAGGTTGTATCCGCTTCGGCCGGTGTGCTGACGGCGGGATACGGTTTGGTCGCCAGCGCAGTGGATGAATTCGAGAGTGACGAGGTCAAGGGTGGTGCGACGGGAGTCGACGGAGTGCGATTCGGGCTCGACAGCGGCGGTCTCATCGATCTCGCCCGATATGTTGTTTGATGTCTTCCGTGAAGGGCGGCTATGAATCCGACTGATTTCCGCACTGCTTGGGATCACCCTCCGACGCGTCACGCATGGATAAGACATATGGTCATGAATTTTGTCGGCCTCGTCGGGTGGGTTGCTGCATGGTTTGGTCTCATCGGCGTCCTAGTGGTCTTCCTGTCTCCAGGTTTCATTCCGCTCGTTGTTCCGTTCATGATGGTCGCTTTCTATAGGGCCTTTGTGCAGCTGGCCTATTTCCCTGCTGCCGCGCGTATGCATCGAGTCCTTTTGAACTATCCCTGGCAGCATCTTTCTGCTGTCCCCCGCGGCTTGGGAAAGCATCCGGACGCTCAGGATGACGGCATGTGGTTTGAAATTTCCAATCCAGCCGATCCTGGCAGGATGATTCCGCTCGTATTCCTCAAATCCACTCGCTCGTTCTGGTGGATCAAGCGAATTGGCGGTCCTCGTACGAATCCGGAACTCAAGGCGCAAATTGAGCCTCTCTGGTTCGCCGGTGATCCTCGGTACATTGCGGTTGTCGCGGCATCGGGTCGCGAAAACAAGGCGCCTAGGCGGCTGCATTTCCTTTATCAGCGTGCCGCATTCGACAGGAGAATTCCTCCCGCGAGTTGGGGCGCAAGCCCCGACGACCTCGAACGTGCCCGTCGAGCCGGGGCTCAAGTGCCTGAGCATGCACCCTCGCCGCCGCGTCCCTACTGAGCAGGTGGCTCCCGCCGACCTCGACCGCGCTTACCGAGCCGGGGCCCGTGTGCCGTCGCCCGTTCCCGGCCCCGTCCGACCTCAGGCACCCGGAGGACCATGAGCACCCCCCGCTTCACGATCCACGACTCCGCGGCGGACCCTCTCGCCGACATCTGGTTCGCCGTTCCCGCGGGCTTTGTGGAGATTCCGCTCGATGTGCTGCTGGCGAAGTCCGGGTCGCCTGAGGACAGTCGATTGCAGGGGGCGGTCGCGCCGCTTCTCGACGCTTTGCCGGATGACGTCGGCCGGCAGCGGTTCATCGCCCAACTCGCCGCCGGGCAGCAGATGCTCCTCGCGTTGCGCGAGGTGGGCACCGTGCATTGTTCCCTCGGGCTGCACCGCGACGACTTCGAAGATGGCGACGGTGACGGGCGGTCGCTGCTGTCCCTGTTCACGCTCTCCTGGCGGGAGACGGCGTGGGCCCCGCGGGCCGTCACCGCGGCGCGCGCCGTCGCTACCGACGAGCGGCACACCCAGGTCGAATACCTCGACCTGCCGTGCGGGCCGGCGTCCCTCAGCGAGACGGTGCGAGTGGCCCTGCCGGACAGTGGACTTCCGCAGCAGCCCCTGCTCCAGGTCCATGCTCATCTCCCGCACCCGGACGGCAAGCGCCTCGCCGTACTGACCCTGAGCACCATGGCGATCGTCCGGCGCGCGGAGTATCACCAACTGCTGCGGCAGATCGCGGAGATGGTCAGCTTTGACGATCCGCTGAGCGGCGTGACTGGTGGGACGGGTGCGGAGGACGGCTCGTAGGAGCTGAGCCGGGGCCGCTGAGGATGACTCCGCGCGGCCCGGTCATGCCGCTCAGTCGGCCGGCGAAACCGGGCGCGACCCAAACCCGCAACAACCGCCCGCAACAGCCCAACCCCCACCATCACCCGAACACCCCGCGGCCCGGCCCCGTATCCCAGGAGCCGGGCCGCGCGGCCGTGCGAGGACGTGCAAGGTGTTGAGGCCCGTCGCTCAGCCCGCCACCGTCCAGGTGTCGTTGCCGTGCAGCAGCGCCGACAGGTCGCCCTTGCCGTAGCGCTCGACCGCGGATTCCAGCTGGTCGGCCATGAGCGTGTCGTAGACCGGGCGTTCCACGCTGCGCAGCACCCCGATCGGGGTGTGGTGCAGGGTGTCGGCGTCGGCCAGGCGGGAGAGGGCGAAGGCCGTGGTCGGCGAGGTGGCGTGGGCGTCGTGGACCAGGACGTCCGCGGTGCCCTCCTCGGTCACGTCCACGACCTTCAGGTCGCCGGTCGCCGGGTCCCGGACGACGCCCTTCGCGCCGAGACCGTCCTCGGCCGGGGCGCCGAAGCGGATCGGCTGCCCGTGCTCCAGACGGATCACCGCCTCCTGGGCCTGTTCCTTGTCCTTGAGGACCTCGAAGGCGCCGTCGTTGAAGATGTTGCAGTTCTGGTAGATCTCCACCAGCGCGGTGCCCGGGTGGGCCGCGGCCTCGCGCAGCACCCCCGTCAGGTGCTTGCGGTCGGAGTCGACGGTCCGCGCGACGAACGAGGCCTCGGCGCCGAGCGCCAGCGACACCGGGTTGAAGGGCGCGTCCAGCGAGCCCATCGGCGTCGACTTGGTGATCTTCCCGACCTCGGAGGTGGGGCTGTACTGGCCCTTGGTCAGCCCGTAGATCCGGTTGTTGAACAGCAGGATCTTGAGGTTGACGTTGCGGCGCAGCGCGTGGATCAGGTGGTTGCCGCCGATGGAGAGCGCGTCGCCGTCGCCGGTGACGACCCAGACCGACAGGTCGCGGCGGGAGGAGGCCAGGCCGGTGGCGATGGCCGGGGCGCGCCCGTGGATGGAGTGCATCCCGTAGGTGTTCATGTAGTACGGGAAGCGGGAGGAGCAGCCGATGCCGGAGACGAAGACGATGTTCTCCTTCGCCAGGCCGAGCTCGGGCATGAAGCCCTGCACGGCGGCGAGGACGGCGTAGTCACCGCAGCCGGGGCACCAGCGCACTTCCTGATCGGACTTGAAGTCCTTCATGGACTGCTTGGCCGCGGTCTTGGGTACCAGGGTGAGCGCGTCGGAGGCGGACAGGCCCTCCGCCGTCGTCTCAGTCATCGATGGCCTCCTTGAGCACGTCGGCGAGCTGTTCGGCCTTGAACGGCATCCCGTTGACCTGGGTGAAGGAACGGGCGTCGACCAGGTACTTCGCCCGGAGCAGGGTCGCGAGCTGGCCGAGGTTCATCTCCGGGACCACCACCGAGCGGTAACGCCCCAGCACCTCCCCGAGATTCCGCGGGAAGGGGTTGAGGTGCCGCAGGTGGGCCTGGGCGATCCGGCCGCCGGCGGCGCGGGTGCGGCGCACCGCGGCCGTGATCGGCCCGTACGTCGAGCCCCAGCCCAGGACGAGGACGTCGGCCTCGCCGGACGGGTCGTCCACCTCCACGTCGGGGACGTCGATGCCGTCCACCTTCGCCTGCCGGGTGCGGACCATGAAGTCGTGGTTGGCCGGGTCGTAGGAGATGTTGCCCGTGCCGTCCTGCTTCTCGATGCCGCCGATCCGGTGCTCCAGACCGGGGGTGCCCGGTACCGCCCAGGGCCGGGCGAGGGTCTCCGGGTCGCGCTTGTACGGCCAGAAGGTGTCGGTGCCGTCCTCGGTGGTGTGGTTCGGCTCGGTGGTGAACGGCACCCGCAGGTCGGGGAGTTCCACCAGGTCCGGGACCCGCCACGGCTCCGAACCGTTGGCCAGGTAGCCGTCGGAGAGCAGGAAGACGGGCGTCCGGTAGGTGAGGGCGATCCGGGCCGCCTCCATCGCCGCGTCGAAGCAGTCCGCCGGGGTCGACGGGGCCACGATCGGGACCGGCGCCTCGCCGTTGCGCCCGTACATCGCCTGGAGCAGGTCGGCCTGCTCGGTCTTGGTCGGCAGCCCGGTGGACGGGCCGCCGCGCTGGATGTCCACGATCAGCAGCGGCAGTTCCAGCGACACCGCCAGCCCGATCGTCTCGGACTTCAGCGCGACACCGGGGCCGGAGGTGGTCGTCACCGCCAGCGCCCCGCCGAACGCCGCGCCCAGCGCCGCGCCGATACCGGCGATCTCGTCCTCGGCCTGGAAGGTCCGCACACCGAAGTTCTTGTGCTTGGACAGCTCGTGCAGGATGTCCGAGGCCGGGGTGATCGGGTACGAGCCGAGGTAGAGCGGCAGGTCGGACTGCTGGGAGGCGGCGACCAGGCCGTAGGACAGCGCGAGGTTCCCGGAGATGTTGCGGTACGTCCCCGGCGGGAACGCCGACGCCGCCGGCTGCACCTCGTAGGAGACCGCGAAGTCCTCGGTGGTCTCACCGAAGTTCCAGCCCGCCCGGTACGCGGCCACATTGGCCTCCGCGACCTGCGGCTTCTTCGCGAACTTGGTCCGCAGGAACGACTCGGTGGCCTCGGTCGGCCGGTGGTACATCCAGGACAGCAGGCCGAGCGCGAACATGTTCTTGCTGCGCTCCGCCTCCTTCCGGGACAGCGCGAAGTCCTTCAGCGCCTCGACCGTCAGCGTGGTCAGCGGCACCGGGTGGACGTGGTACGCGTCGAGGGAGCCGTCCTCCAGCGGGCTGGCCTGGTAGCCGACCTTGGCCATCGCGCGCTTGGTGAACTCGTCGGTGTTGACGATGATCTCCGCGCCGCGCGGCACGTCCGCCAGGTTCGCCTTCAGTGCCGCCGGGTTCATCGCGACCAGGACGTTCGGCGCGTCACCCGGGGTGAGGATGTCGTGGTCCGCGAAGTGCAGCTGGAAGCTGGACACCCCGGGCAGGGTGCCGGCGGGGGCGCGGATCTCGGCGGGGAAGTTGGGCAGCGTGGAGAGGTCGTTCCCGAACGACGCCGTGTCCGAGGTGAACCGGTCACCCGTCAGCTGCATACCGTCACCCGAGTCACCCGCGAAGCGGATGATCACCCGGTCGAGACGGCGGACTTCCTTGCCGGGACTGCGTTCCCCCATGCCCCGCCCGGCTGCCTGCTCGGGCTGGGTGTCGACCTGGCTGGTCACTGAACTGGACCTCCTTCGAGGCGGCGGCTCGCATCGCATTACCGACCGGTTGAACCGTCGGCCACTCTACGTCGGTAAGGGTCACCTTCCCTGGAAGTGTCACATAGTGGACGAAGTGCTGAGACATGGCCCTGTGCCGGTTCGTACCGATTTACCCGCAGGTGCGGGCAGGCTCCCGCACCGGACCGCTGCTCATCCCTTGGGCCTAGGACCGGAGACCGAGGGCGCCGCGGTGTGCCCACGGCCCGCCCCGCCGCCGGGGGGATCACCCCACCGCCGGGGGCGGGGGCGGGACGGCCGGGACGGCGGCTTTCGGGCGGGCGCCGCCGGCCGGGGAACCGGACGGGGCGGGAAAGGCGCGGCGAGGTGTCCCGCGCGGAGCGCACCGCGGCCCGGCGTCGCGCCCGGCCCGGGACACGGCCGCCCCGGGCCCGGAGGAGCCGGCCGTCGGCCGGGAGGGGCCGGTCACGAGTCGAGATAGGTCAGGACGGCCAGGACGCGGCGGTGATCCCCGTCACTCGGCGACAGCCCCAGCTTCAGGAAGATGTTGCTGACGTGCTTCTCGACCGCGCCGTCGCTGACCACCAGCTGCCGGGCGATCGCCGAGTTCGTCCGGCCCTCGGCCATCAGCCCCAGCACCTCCCGCTCCCGCGGGGTGAGGCCGGCCAGCACGTCCTGCTTGCGGCTGCGGCCCAGGAGCTGGGCGACGACCTCGGGGTCCAGCGCCGTACCGCCCCCGGCCACCCGCACCACCGCGTCCACGAACTCGCGGACCTCGGCGACCCGGTCCTTGAGGAGGTAGCCGACGCCCCGGCTGCTCCCGGCGAGCAGCTCCGTCGCGTACTGCTCCTCGACGTACTGGGAGAGCACCAGCACCCCCAGATCGGGGTGGTCGCGGCGCAGCCGCACCGCGGCCCGCACGCCCTCGTCGGTGTGGGTCGGCGGCATCCGGACGTCGGCCACCACCACATCCGGCAGCTCACCGTCCGCGGCCATCTCGCCGATGACCTTGATCAGCCCCTCGGCGTCCCCCACTCCGGCGACCACGTCGTGTCCCCGGTCGGTCAACAGCCTGGTCAGGCCCTCCCGGAGCAGCACCGAATCCTCGGCGATGACCACCCGCACCCTGTCCTCCACGCCCCTCGTCCCCCGCTCGCACATTCCTCTGAAGTCCGCCCGTGTGCCCGTGTCGCCCATGTGCCCGTGTTGCCCATGGGGCGGTGTTGCCCGTGTGACGGTGTTGCCCTGTGCCTGTGCCTGTGCGCACGGGTGCCCGGGCCGGTCGGTCCGTCGGCCCGGGGTGTCCGTGTGCGTCACTGCCGTACTGCTGCGGTACTGCCGTGCTGCCGTACTGCCGTGTGCAGTCGTGCTGTGTGGCGTAACGCTGTGTGCTGTGCAGGCACCAGCATCCCAGTATTCGGGCACCCGTGTCCTCGGGCGAGAGGATGAGACGGAAGTGGCGGCCCTCCGCTCGGTCACGGCCCGGCGCGCGTCGATCCGGCCCCGCGTACCCGCCGGGGGCTGTCCGGCGGGTGCGCGGGACCGGGCCGGTGCCCGGACCAACGGTGGAAGCGGCCTCTCCGTAGCGGCGTCCCGGTGTCCCGGTGGGGCGTTCGGCCCGCCGCCTCAGCCGGTCCGCCCGCCCGGGAACGCCTCCTGGTCCCGCCAGGGGAGCTCGGCGGTGACCGTCGTGCCGCGGCCCTCGGGGGAGTCGACGACCAGGACCCCGTCGACCGCGTCCAGCCGTTCGGCCAGCCCCGCCAGCCCGGAGCCGGGCGCCGCCGTGGCGCCGCCCCGGCCGTCGTCGGCGACCTGGAGCATGATCCGGCCCTCGACGCGCCACACGTCCACCGTGGCGCGGGTGGCCCGTGCGTGCTTGCTGATGTTCTGGAGCAGCTCGGAGACGGTGAAGTAGGCGATGCCCTCCAGGGCGGCGGCCGGCCGGCGGGGCAGCTCCACGGTCACGGTGACCGGCGCCGCGCAGCGGGCGGACAGCGCCGACAGGGCCGGACCCAGCCCCCGGTCGGTGAGGATGGCGGGGTGGATGCCGCGGGCGAGGTCGCGGAGTTCCCGGAGGGCGAGTTTCACTTCGCCGTGGGCTTCGTCGACCATGCGGGCGGCGGCTTCGGGGTCCTCGAGGAGTTTTTCTTTTGCGAGGCCGAGGTCCATGGCGAGGGCGACGAGGCGGGCCTGGGCGCCGTCGTGGAGGTCGCGTTCGATGCGGCGGAGGTCGGCGGCGGCGGTGTCGACGACCGTCCCGCGGTCCGACTCCAGCTCCGACACCCGCGCGTCCAGCCGGGACGGACCGAGCAGGCCCGCCACCATCAGCCGGTCCACCTGGGTGATCCCCCGCACTACCCACGGGGCCACGAGCACGACCAGCAGCCCGAGCCCGGCCGTCGCGCCGATCTCGAACGGGGTGTCCACATAGATGCCGTGGCCTTCGCCGTCCCCGTACAGCTGGGCGCCCGGCTGACCGGTGAGGTGGCTGACCGGCCAGTGGTAGAGCGGGTAGAGCAGCAACAGCAGCCCGGTCGTCCAGAGGGTGAGCGAGACGCAGAAGCCGAACACCGCCCAGGGGAAGTGCAGGACGCAGTAGAGCACGTGCCGCCAGGAGGCCCCGCTCGCCAGGTGCGCGGTCATGTACGCGAGCGGTCCGCTGCCGCCCTTGCGGGGCCGTACCGGCTCGGGGGCGGGGACCACGAGCCCCAGCAGGCCACGGGCCCGGGCGCGCTCCACGGCTCCGAGGCCGCGCGCGCCCGCCAGGCCCGCGGCCAGCACCGGCACCCCGAGGAAGGTGATCAGCAGCCCGGCCCCCACCGAGACCATGGTGATGGCGTAGACGAACGTCACGACGGCGAAGGGCAGATTGAGCAGCAGATAGAGGAACTCGCGCCAGGAGCGGCCCATGAGCGGGGCGCGGAGCGTCACCGGCACCCGAGGGGCGGCGGTCGTCTCCTGTCCGTGTGCGGTGGCCATGGTGTCGTCGTCCGTTCTGCGGTCGCGCCGTGCGATCCGCTCCTTGCACGGCGTTTCCGCGTGCGGTGGGTACGGGGGTGGTGCGGGGGTGGTGCGGGGTGTGGGTGCGGCGGTGTGTACGGGGCGGCCGGCGTGCAGGGCGTGCGTACGGGGTGGTGCGGGCCGTTCGGGGTCTGCGTACGGGGTGGTGCGGGCCGTTCGGTCGTCGAGGTCCGTCCGCCTGCGTACTCCAGGCTGCCGGTGCGGGGCCTTCCGGACCATGGAGTCGGTCCCCGTCTCGCACAGGGGGTTTTCCCCACCCCACTCGGGCCGGTTGCCGCACCGTGCTGTCCTGCCGGAACCTGCCGGAACCTGCTGGACCCCGCCGGAGTCCGTGCTCGGGGGCGGTGGCCCGGAGGCAGGGACGGGCAGCCGAAACGGAATCGGTCACGCGCGCACGGAATCAGTCGTGAGATGGATGGAAGTGGCTTGTGGAAGCGCCGTCGTCGCAGCAGTCGCGCCGCGGACAGAAGCAGTCACGCGACGGAGGGAAGCCGCCGCCCGACGAAGGGAAGCAGCCGCACGCGGAGAGGCAGCCGTGCGCGGACGGGATCAGCCCTGCCCCCGGTCCCGCCAGGGCAGCTCCGCCGTCACCACCGTCGGGCCGCCCTCCGGTGAGTCGACCACGAGCAGCCCGTCCACCGACCTCAGCCGCTCGGTCAGCCCCGCCAGCCCGCTCCCGCGGTCCGGCAGCGCGCCGCCCCGTCCGTCGTCCGTCACCCGGATCAGCAGCCGGTCGCCCGACCGCCACAGCTCGACCTGCGCGGTCCGCGCGCGGCTGTGCTTGCTGATGTTCTGGAGCAGTTCGGAGACGGTGAAGTAGGCGATGCCCTCCACGGCGGGCGCGGGCCGGGCCGGCAGCTCCGCGGCCACCTTCGTCGGTACGGTGCACCGCCCCGCCAGCGAGGACAGCGCCGCTTCGAGGCCGCGGTCGGTGAGGATGGCGGGGTGGATGCCGCGGGCGAGGTCGCGGAGTTCCTGGAGGGCGAGTTTCACTTCGCCGTGGGCTTCGTCGACCATGCGGGCGGCGGCTTCGGGGTCCTCGAGGAGTTTTTCTTTTGCGAGGCCGAGGTCCATGGCGAGGGCGACGAGGCGGGCCTGGGCGCCGTCGTGGAGGTCGCGTTCGATGCGGCGGAGGTCGGCGGCGGCGGTGTCGACGACCGTCCCGCGGTCCGACTCCAGCTCAGCGATCCGCCGCTCCAGCTCGCTGGAGGGGGAGAGCAGCCCGCGGACCATGGCACGGTCCACGTTGGCCAGCCCGCGTGCGATGTACGGCAGCACCGGCCACGCCACCAGCAGGGCGACGAGCGTCAGGACGAACGTCACCACACCCCACGGGAGCCGGATCAGGCCGTACAGGGCGGTGCGCCAGCCCACCGGATCCTTCAGGCTGTTCCACACCCAGGGGAAGAGGCCCTCCCGCGCCGGGCGCGGCAGCGGACTCGGCTCGTCGATCCGCACCCCCAGCAGCCTCCGCGCGCGCCCGCGCTCCCCCTTGCCGAGCGCCCGCGCCCCGGACAGGCCGAAGGCGAGCAGCGGCAGCCCGATCACGGTCACCGAGAGCCCGACGGCGAGGGCGAGCCATACATAGGTGTAGACGAAGCCGAGGAGCGTCATCGGCAGGTTGGCCAGGAGGTGGGCGATCTCGCGCCAGGTCTGCGCGCCCATCGCGATGCGTGCGGGGGGGCGGCCGGTCGTCGTTGCCGGCGCCGCCGGACCCCGGGGTGTTCTCGGTCATGGAGATCACCCTGCCCGGCCGGGCGACCCGTGCGCCATGGGGTGCTTGGGTGGGTTGCGGTGGGGATAACCCCACCGGTGCGTCACCACCCCGTGAGACGGCTGGTCACGGCGGATCGGGCAGGGCCTAGACTCGCCTGCGTACAGATCGTCCAACAAGGCAGTCAGGGAGCGAGGGGCGGACGTGCTCGAGCCGACGCCGACCGTGCGCACGGCACCCGTCCAGCTGGCGGCCGACTACTTCCAGAGCTATTCGGTGGTCGGCCTGCTCGCGGTGGTCGGGATACTGTTCGTGGCCGTGGCCTTCGGGGCCGGGCGGCTGCTGCGGCCCGTGGTTCCGACCCCGGAGAAGCTGCTGACGTACGAGTGCGGCGTCGACCCCGTCGGCGAGGGCTGGGCGCACACCCAGGTCCGCTACTACGTCTACGCCTTCCTGTACGTGATCTTCGCTGTGGACTCGATCTTCCTGTTCCCCTGGGCGACGATCTTCGCCGCCCCGGGCTACGGCGGAACGACGCTCGTGGAGATGTTCATCTTCCTCGGCTTCCTCGCCGTGGGCCTGCTGTACGCCTGGAAGAAGGGCGTCCTGGAATGGACGTGACACCGACTCCTGTGGACGCGACAACTGCTGTGGACGCGACATCCGCCCCTGAACTGCTGCCCGAGCCGCGCCGGCTGGGCCCGCTCGCCCGCCTCGCGCCCGAGCCGATGAAGGTGGTCCTGAACTGGGGCCGCCGCTACAGCCTGTGGGTGTTCAACTTCGGGCTCGCCTGCTGCGCGATCGAGTTCATCGCCGCCTCCATGGCCCGCCACGACTTCATCCGGCTCGGCGTGATCCCGTTCGCGCCCGGTCCGCGGCAGGCCGACCTGATGATCGTGTCCGGCACGGTCACGGACAAGATGGCGCCCGCGGTCAAGCGGCTCTACGAGCAGATGCCCGAGCCGAAGTACGTGATCTCCTTCGGCGCCTGCTCGAACTGCGGCGGCCCCTACTGGGACTCGTACGCGGTGACCAAGGGCGTCGACCAGATCATCCCCGTGGACGTGTACGTCCCGGGCTGCCCGCCCCGCCCCGAGGCGCTGCTCCAGGGCATCCTCAAGCTCCAGGAGAAGATCGCGCGGGAGTCCCTGAGCGAGCGGTACGCGTCCGGCCGGGCCGCCGGCGCCGCGGGCCGCCCCTCGACGGCGGCGCTGCGAAGCGGCCTGGTCACGGGCCCGGAGCAGCCGTCGCAGGGCGCCGGTACGGCGGCGGATCGCCCGGCGCCGGGTGACCAGGGAAGCACCGAGGAGGGGGACCGGTGACCGAGCCCACCGAGCGGGGCGAGGAGCAGGCCACCCCTCAGGAGCCCGGGAAGCAGCCGTCCGCCGGGAACGCCGCGTCCGCGCAGCCTGCATCCGCACCTGCCCAGGACTCCGCACCCGCACCCGACTCCGCACCTGCCCAGAACGCCGCACCCGCCCAGGACTCCGCACCTGCGGGGAGCGGCGGAGCCGTCGGCAACGGCGGAGCCGCGGGCGATGCCGCAGCGGGTGACGGGAGTGCAGCAGCCGCCGGGGACACCGGGGCTGCTGGGGACTCCGAGGCCGCCGAGGCAGCCGGGGCCGCTGCACCGCCGCCCGTCGGCTGGCTTCCGCGGACCGCCGAGGAGCTCTTCGGCGCCGGGGCGCAGGCCGAGGAGGCGTACGACCTGCTCACCGTCGACGTTCCGGCCGCCGAGTGGATCGGCGCGCTGGAGACGGCCCGGGACACCCTCGGCTGCACCTACTTCGACTGGCTGAGCGCCGTCGACGAGGCGGACGCCGGCTTCCGCGTGTCCGCCCATGTCGTCGCCCTGGCGGTGGACGGCCCGCCGCGCCGCCTGCTGCTGCGCACCACCGTGCCGCACGGCGCCGCCGTGCTGCCGACCGCGACCGGTGTGTACGCCGGAGCGGGCTGGCACGAGCGCGAGACGCACGAGATGTTCGGCGTCGACTTCACCGGCCATCCGCAGCTGGCGCCGCTGCTGCTTCCCGACGGCTTCGAGGGACACCCGCTGCGCAAGGACTTCGTGCTGGCGGCCCGGGTCGTCAAGGCCTGGCCCGGTGCCAAGGAGCCGGGCGAGTCCGACCACGGCGGCCCGAAGCGGCGGCAGATGCTCCCGCCCGGCGTCCCCGACCCCAACGAGTGGGGGCCGCTCAAGGGCCAGCTCCCGCCGGCGCCGGCCCGCCCGGCCCGTGGCGCCCGCGCTGCCGCGGGCGAGCGCCCGCCGCGCCGAGCCCGCACCGCGGGCGCGGGCTCGGCGAGCCAGAGTCCGGCGGGCGAGACCCCGCGGAACGCGCCCGAGGCTGCCCCGAGTGCGGCACAGGGCGCCACGGCGGAACGGACTTCGCCGGCCGGGCAGGACTCGACGACCGCCCGGACTCCTTCGGCCACGCAGACCCCTTCGGCTCCGCAGACCCCTTCGGCCGCGCAGATGCCATCGGCCGGAAGCTCTGCGGCGGCCGACGGAACAGTGGCTGCGCCGGGGGCATCGGCCGCGGCGGGCGCCGCCGAGCGCCCCGCGCGCCGTAGCCGGAGCGCGCGCCAGGGCTCGGTGAGCCAGAACCGGCCCGAGGAAGCCGACGGCGCGGCGGCGGATGCCTCCGCAGCCGGCTCTCCGCAGGGCGGCAGCGGTGAACCGGAGGGCGCGGCCGGCACCCCGGACGCGGAAGTCTCCGCCCGGACGTCCCGGGCACAGCGTTCCTCGGACGCCCCGTGGCATCACGCCCGCCCGGCCTTCGACGACCGAGCAGACGGCAAGGCCGGAACCGGCAGCCCCGAGGCCGGCAGCGGCAGCGGCAGCGGCGACGCGACAGCCGGCGGTGACGGAACCAGCAGCGGCGACGGAACCAGCACCGGTGACGCGGCCGGCAGCGGTGACGGAACCGGAAGCAAGGCCGCGACCGGCGGTACAGCCGAGGCCGGTGCCGGCGACGGAACCGCCAGTGGCGAGGAAACCGGCAGCCGTGACCCGAGCCGAGGCCGAGGGGGCGACCGGCCCGCGGGCAGGGACGCACCGGGTGCCCGTACCACCACCGAAGCATCGAAATCAGCAGGTCAGGACGAGTCCGAGGCCGAAGCCGAGGAAGGCGGAACCGCATGAGCGACGTCCTCGACGTCACCTGGCGGTTGATCGCCGTCTTCGCCGGGTTCCTCGTCCTTCCGCTGGTCGTGGGCCAGACCGAGCACAAGGTCATGGCTCATATGCAGGGCCGTCTCGGACCGATGTACGCGGGCGGGTTCCACGGGTGGGCCCAGCTCGTCGCCGACGGTGTGAAGTTCGCGCAGAAGGAGGACGTCGTCCCGGCCGGTGCCGACCGGCGGATCTTCCAGCTGGCCCCCGCCGTCGCCCTGCTCCCGTACCTGCTCGTGATCATCGCGATTCCCATCGGCCCCGGCGACGGGGCCGTCGGGCAGGTCATCGACGCGGGCATCTTCTACGTCCTCGCGGTCATGGGCGTCGGCGTCCTCGGTTCGCTGATGGCGGGCTGGGCCTCGGCGAACAAGTTCTCCCTCCTGGGCGGCCTGCGCACCGCCGCCCAGCTGCTGGCGTACGAGCTGCCCATGCTGCTGGCCGCGGGGTCCGTGGCCATGGCGGCGGGCACCGTCTCCCTCGTCGGGATCCTCGACGGTTTCCAGTGGTGGTGGGTGCCGTGGCAGATCGTCGGCGGGCTCGTCTTCTTCACGGCGGGCCTGGCCGAGCTCCAGCGGCCCCCGTTCGACATGCCGGTGGCCGACTCGGAGATCATCTTCGGCGCGTACACCGAGTACACGGGCCTGCGCTTCGCGCTGTTCCTGCTCGCCGAGTACGCGGGCATCGTCGTGCTCTGCGGGCTGACGACCGTCCTCTTCCTCGGCGGCTGGCACGGCCCGTTCGGCGCCGACGGCCTCGGCTGGGTGTGGACCCTGCTCAAGACCGCGCTCCTCGCCTTCGTCGTCATCTGGCTACGGGTCAGCTATCCCCGGCTCCGTGAGGACCAGCTCCAGAAACTCGCCTGGACCGTTCTCATCCCGCTCGCCCTCGCCCAGATCGCGCTCACCGGCATCGTCAAGGTGGTGATCCAGTAGTGTCCCGTCCGTCGCCCGGCCCCGCTCCCGAGGAGAAGACCTCCGGACGCTCGTCGTTCCCCGGCAGTGGCCTCGCCAAGGGCCTCGCCGTCACGCTCCGGACGATGACGCGGCGCTCGGTCACCGCGCAGTACCCGGACGTGCAGCCCGAGCTGCCGCCCCGCACCCGTGGCGTCATCGGGCTGTTCGAGGAGAACTGCACGGTCTGCATGCTGTGCGCCCGTGAGTGCCCGGACTGGTGCATCTACATCGACTCCCACAAGGAGACGGTGCCGCCCGCCGCCCCCGGCGGCCGGGAGCGCAGCCGCAACGTGCTGGACCGCTTCGCCATCGACTTCGCCCTGTGCATGTACTGCGGTATCTGCATCGAGGTGTGCCCGTTCGACGCGCTGTTCTGGTCCCCGGAGTTCGAGTACGCGGAGGAGGACATCCACGACCTCACCCACGAGCGCGACAAGCTGCGCGACTGGATGTGGACCGTGCCCGCGCCGCCCGCGCTCGACGCGGCCGCCGAGGAACCGAAGGAGCTCGGCGCCGCCCGCAAGACCGCGGACAAGCTGGCCGCCGCCGAACAACAGGCCGCGGAACAGCAGGCCGCCGAACAACAGCAGGCCGCCGAACAGCAGCAGGCCGCGGAACAGGCACGGCAGCAGGCCGCCGGGGAGCAGCGGGAGGACGGCGCGTGATCCTCGCAGCAGGCCACCCCGGGTTCCTCTCGCCGACCGGGGTCGAGATCGCCTTTCTCCTCGTCGGACTCGTCACCTTCGGCGCGGCCCTCGTCACCGTCACGACCAAGCAGCTGGTGCACGCCGCGCTGTGGCTGGTCGTGACGCTCGGCGGGCTCGCCGTCGAGTACCTCCTCCTCACCGCCGAGTTCATCGCCTGGGTGCAGGTGCTGATCTACGTCGGCTCCGTCGTGGTGCTCCTCCTCTTCGGACTGATGCTCACCCGGGCCCCCATCGGCCGGTCCCCGGACGCCGACTCCGGCAACCGCCCCGTCGCGCTCGCCGTGGCCGTCGCCGCTGCCGCCGCGCTGGTCTGGGTGGTCGTGGACGCCTTCCGCGCCACCTGGATCGACCTCGACGGCCCCGCCCAGGGGACGACGAAGGTCTCCGGAGAGATCCTCTTCCAGCACTGGGTGCTGCCCTTCGAGGCCCTGTCCGTCCTGCTGCTCGCCGCGCTGGTGGGCGCGATCGTCCTGTCCCGCAAGGACGACGCGAAGGACGACGGCAAGAACGGTGGGCAGGGCGGCGGAACGGCATCCGGCCCGGCCGGCGCCACCGCAGCCGGCAGCCGATCCGCCACGGGCCGGAGCAGCGGCGCATCACCCCGCCACGACACCACGCGCCACGACACCACGCGCCAGAACACCACGCGCCAGGACACCGCCCGTCAGGACACCGCCCGCCAGGACACCGAGGAGGGGAAGCGCTGATGCATCTCGCCTATCCCGCCGTACTGGCCGTCCTCCTCTTCTGCACCGGTGTCTACGGCGTGCTCGCCCGGCGCAACGCGATCCTGGTCCTGATGTCCGTCGAGCTGATGCTCAACGCCGTCAACCTCAACCTCGTCGCCTTCGACGTCTGGCTCCGCGACTCCCTCCACGCCGGACAGGCCCTCACGCTCTTCACCATCGCCATCGCCGCCGCCGAGATCGGCATCGGCCTGGCGATCGTGCTGCTCGTGTACCGCAACCGCGGCAGCTCCGACGTCGACCGGCTCCGCGACCTCGCCGACACCGCCGGCCCCGGCGACGCCCCGGACGGGGCGGCGGCCGGGCGAGCCGGCACGGCGGAGAAGGCGGAGGCCGCCACATGACCGTCCCGTCCCTCCCCTCGTTCCCCTCGTACCTCACGGCAGACCAGGCGGAGGCCGCCGCGTGACGACCACGACTCTCGCCGTCCTCGTCCCGCTGCTGCCGTTCCTCGGAGCGGCCGCGGGCCTGCTCCTCGGCCGCCGGGCCCCCGGCTTCGTCCGGCCGCTGGCCATCCTCCCGACCGCGGTCGCCGGCGTCCTGGCCGCCCTGGTCGCCGTCCGGCAGGGCGGGGGAGCGGCGATCGACGCCGCGACCCGGCTCACCCCCACCGGCTCGGTCCCGATCGACCTGGCGCTCCACATCGACGGCTTCGCCGCCCTCGTGGCCGTGCTCGTCGGCACCGTCGCCACCTGCGTGCAGCTCTACTCCACCGGCTACCTGCGGAACGACCCGCGCTACGCCTCGTACGCCGCGATCGTCTCCCTCTTCACCTCCGCCATGCTGCTCGTCGTCTACACCGGCGACCTGATGGTGCTGCTGGTCGGCTGGGAGATCATGGGCATCTGCTCGTACTTCCTCGTCGGCCACTACTGGGAGACCGAGGCCGCCCGCTCCGCCTCCCTCAAGGCGTTCCTCGTCACCAAGCTCGGCGACGTCCCCTTCCTCTTCGGCCTGTTCGCGCTCGCCGCCGACGCCGGGACCTTCCGCATCAACGGGATCCTCACCGCCACCGTCTCCGGCGACGGTCTGGACCACCCCACCGTGATCGCGCTGCTGCTGCTCGCCGGAGTCGCCGGCAAGTCGGCACAGTTCCCGCTGCACACCTGGCTGCCCGACGCGATGGCCGGCCCCACCCCGGTGTCCGCGCTGATCCACGCCGCCACGATGGTCGCCGCCGGTGTGTACTTCGTGGCCCGGCTGCTGCCCGTCTTCCTCTCCTCCGCGGCGGCCCTGGTGGTCCTCGCCGTGATGGCCGCCGTCACCATGGTCGGGTCCGCCCTGGCCGCCCTCGCGCAGGACGACATCAAGCGGGTCCTGGCCTATTCGACGATCGGCCAGCTCGGCTACCTGACCGGTGCGCTCGCCGTCGGCGACCGCGGCGCCGCCGTCTTCCACCTCATCTCCCACGGTGCGTTCAAGGGCCTCCTCTTCCTCGGCGCCGGTGTCGTCATCGCCGCCGCCGGAACCAACTCGCTGGCCGCCATGTCCCGCATGAGCGGACTGAGCCGGCGCATCCCCGACGCGTTCTGGACGATGACCGTCGCCCTGCTCGCGCTCGCCGCCATTCCGCCGTTCGCCGGCTTCTTCTCCAAGGAAGCCGTCCTCGGCGCCGCCGAGCACGCCGCGACCGGCCACGCCGAGCGGATCCCCGGCACCGCCGGCTGGATCGTCCTCGTCTCCGGTCTGCTCACCGCCCTCCTCACCGCGGGCTACGCCACCCGCCTCTGGCTCCTGGCCTTCCGCGGCCGGGGCGCCGCCGCCCCCGACCTCGGCCGGCAGCCGTTCGTCATGAACGCCGTGCTGTGGGTGCTGTTCGTCCCCACCGCCGCGTTCGGCATCACGGCCGGGGTGCTCCCCGACTGGTTCGACGGCCGTCCCCTCGGCCCGACCCTCACCACCTCCGTCCTCGGCACCGGCCTCGCCCTCGCCGGCGCCCTGATCACCTACGGCGCCTGGCGGCACACCACCGCCGTCGCCCGGGAGGTGCCGGTCGGCGCCGTCGTGGCGCACCCCCACGCCGAGCCCGCCCTCACCGAGATCGAGGCCATCGCCACCCACGAGGAGGTGTACGGGGACATCGCCACCGCGCAGGACCCCGCCGACCCCGGGCGGCTGCTCCTCGGCCCCCTCCACGGCCCCGCGGCGCACGGCTTCCACCTCGACGCCCTGTACTCCGCCCTGTTCGTCCGCCCGGTGCGCGCGGCGGCCGAACTGGTCCGCTTCCTCGACCGCGAGGTCGTCGACACCTACGTCAGCGGCGCCGGCACCGGCGCCCGCCTGCTCGGTGCGGCCGTCCGCCGCGCCCAGACCGGCAATGTGCAGACCTATCTGGGTGCGCTGCTCGCCGGCTCCGCCGTCCTGGCCATCGCCGCCGTCCTCGTCGCCGCCGGAGCGTGAGCCATGAGTGGACCCATGAATGACACCGTTATGCAGTACCTCCTCGCCGGCGTCGTCGTGCTGCCGCTGCTCGGCGCTCTCGCCGCCCTGCTGCCGGCGCCGCCCGGGCTGAAGGGCCGCAACCCCGAACAGGCCGTGCTGCGCCACGGCGTCACCGTCACCGGGGTGGTCCTCGCCCTGTCCGTCGCGCTGGCCGCCGGATTCGACCACGACCACCCGGCCCGGATGCAGGCCACCACGGACATCAGCTGGATCCCCGCTCTCGACGTCCGGATCCACCTTGGCATCGACGGCATCTCGCTCCCCCTGCTCGTCCTCACCGCACTGCTGACCTTCCTCTGCGCGCTGTACTCCTACTTCCGGATGCCCGAGGGCCCCTCCGCCCGCGGGTTCGTCGCGCTGATCCTCGTGCTCGAGGCCGGCACCCTCGCCACCTTCGCCGTCCTCGATCTGCTGCTGTTCTTCCTGGCGTTCGAGATGGTGCTCATCCCGATGTACTTCCTGATCGCCCGCTGGGGCGGCGCCGGCCGCACGGCCTCGGCCTGGAAGTTCATCCTCTACACCCTGCTCGGCTCCGTCGTCATGCTGCTCGGTCTCCTCCTCGTCGGGCTCAAGGGCGGCACGTTCGACATGGTGGCACTCGCCACTGACAACGGGTCATCGCTCAGTCACACCACGCAACTGATCGCCGCCCTCGCCATCGGCATCGGCCTCGCCGTGAAGGCCCCGATGTGGCCGCTGCACAGCTGGCTCCCGGACGCCCACACCGCCGCCCCCACCGTGGGCTCGGTGCTGCTGGCCGGTGTGCTGCTGAAGATGGGCACGTACGGCTTCGTGCGGATCGTGCTGCCGGTCGTCCCGGAGGGCGCCCACACCTTCGCCCCGTACCTCGCGGCCTTCGCCGCCGTCGGCATCGTCTACGGGTCCCTGGCCTGCCTCGCCCTCGCCCGCACCGGCGCGAAGGGCGACCTCAAGCGCCTGATCGCCTACTCCTCCGTGGGGCACATGGGCTTCGTGCTGCTGGGCATCGCCACCCTCACCCCCACCGGGCTCAACGGCGCGCTGTTCGCCAACATCGCCCACGGCCTCATCACCGGCCTCCTCTTCTTCCTGGTCGGCGCGGTCAAGGACCGCTACGGCTCGACCGACCTGGACACCCTCGCCGGAGCGACCGGCGCCGCCCTCTACGGCAAGGCGCCGCGGCTGGGCGGGCTGCTCGTCTTCGCGGCCGTCGCCTCCCTCGGCCTCCCCGGCCTCGCCGGCTTCTGGGGCGAGATGCTGGCGATGTTCGCGGCCTTCGACCCCGCCGCGGGGCTCAGCCGGTCCGCATACCTGACGTTCATGGCCCTCGCCGGACTGGGCACCGTGCTCACCGCCGGCTATCTGCTCGTGGTCGTCCGGCGGGTGTGCATGGGGGAGCGGCCCGGCGAGGAGCCCGAGGTCCCGGCCGGAGCGCCCGAACTCACGGCACCGAAGCCCGCGACCGCGGCGACGCCCGCAGCGGCACGCGCCGCGAGCGCACCGGCCCCCGTGCCGGACGGACCGGCCGCCGCGCCCGTCCTCACCGATGTCCAGGGGTACGAATTCGCCGCCTGGACCCCCCTCGTCGCCCTCACCGTCCTCGCCGGACTCTGGCCCGCGGCCCTCCTGGGGCTCACCGACCCGGCCGTGCAGAACCTCCTCGGAGGAGGCAGCTGATGACCTCCCTCGTCCAGTCCGTCGACTGGCTCGCGATCGCCCCGCCCACCATCGCCGCGGTGGTGGCCCTGATCGTCCTCGTCGCGGACCTGTTCCTGCCCGAGCGGCGCAAGGCCCTGCTCGGCCCGGTCACCGTCGCGGGCCTGACGCTGGCCGCGCTGTCGCTGCTGCCCCTCGTCGGGGGCGACCGGACGACGTTCTGCCTCACCTCCGACCCCGACGTCTGCAGCTATGCCGCCGACCACTTCACGGTGATCATCCAACTGCTGGTGCTCGGCGGGGCGCTGCTCGCCGCCCTGCTGTCGATGAGCGCCGTGCGGGACTCCGCCCTCCCCGCTGGTGAGTTCTGGTTCCTGCTGCTGTCCTCGGCCGCGGGCGCCGCCCTGCTGCCGGCCTCCCGTGACCTCGCGACCCTCGTCATCGCCCTGGAAGTCGCCTCCCTGCCCGCGTTCGCCCTCGTCGGCATGCGCCGCGGCGACCGGCTCTCCTCCGAGGCCGCGCTCAAGTTCTTCCTGTCGTCCGTCGCCGCGACCGCCGTCATGCTGCTCGGCGTCAGCTTCCTCTACGCCGCCACCGGCAGCCTGCACCTCTCCCGGATCGCCGACGGGCTCACCGACGTCCCCGTCCGGTTCGACTCCCTCGTCACCGCCGGAGTCGCCCTCACCCTGGTGGGATTCGCCTTCAAGGCGGCCGCCGTTCCGTTCCACTTCTGGGTCCCCGACACCTATGTGGGCGCGCCGCTGCCGGTCGCCGCCTATCTCTCGGTGGTCGGCAAGGCCGTCGGCTTCTCCGGGCTCATCCTGGTGACGGTCCTGGCGTTCCCCGCGTACGCCGACGTGTGGGGCCCGATCGTGGCCGTCCTCGCCGCCCTCACCATGACCGCGGGCAACGTCGGCGCACTGCGGCAGCGGCCGGAGCGCGCGCACAGCGCCGTGCGCCTCCTGGCCTGGTCCTCCGTCGGTCAGGCGGGCTACCTGCTGGTGCCGATCGCCGCCGCGGCCTACCTGGACGACCCGGCCCGGGCCATCGGCTCCACCGTCGCGTACGCCCTGATGTACGGCGCGGTGAACCTCGGCGCGTTCGCGGTCGCGGCACTCGTCGCCCGGACGCACCCGGACCACCGGATCGCCGACTACCGCGGCCTGTACGCCTCCCGCCCCCTGGCCGCGCTCGCCCTGGGCTTCTTCCTGCTCTGCCTGGCGGGCCTCCCGCCCGGCATCATCGGCCTGTTCGCGAAGGTCACCGTGTTCGCCGTCGCCGTGGACGCGGGGCTGGGCTGGCTCGCCGTCGTCATGGCCGTGAACGTCGTGATCGCGCTCTACTACTACCTCCAGTGGACCGCCGTCCTCTTCCGGCCCGCCCCCGAGGCGACGGCAGGTCAGGAGGCAGGAGCCCCGGAGCAGGCCGCCGAGGGCACCGGAACCGCCCCGGCAGCCGCCGTGGTGAAGCACCGCATCCCCGCTCCCATCGGCGCGGCCATCGGCCTGGCGGCCGTCCTCGGAGTGGTGCTCTCGGGCGCGCCGCAGCTGGTCCTGCGCTTCGCCTCCGCCACCCTGCTCTGACCTCGACGGGCCCGACGGCCTCGATGGCCTCGACGGGTTCGACGGCCCCGGTGACCCCGACGGTCCCGGCTCCGGCGGCCCCACCACGGGCCCGCGCGAGCCCCGCGCCGCGCAAGCCGTCGCGCCGCCCTGCCCCCCGCGTCCGGGCTCTGACGCGTCCGGGCTCCGCCGCGCCCTGTCCCGTCGGCGAGCGGGCCCGTCGGCGAGCGGGCCCATCGGCGAGCGGGCCGCCCGTCCGTGCCCGGCCCGGCGCGCGCCCCGCTCCGCCCCGCACCTCACCCGAACGGCCGTACGTACGGCGCGGGCCCGGCCCCGGCCCGCGCCTGGTCCTGGCGTCGGACTCCCGTCGTCCGCCCGGAGGGCGGGCTCCGCGAACGTCGGGTGCGTGCTCTCGGCGTGCCGGGCCCGGAGCCTCGTACCGGGCGTACTTCCGGTCAGGGCCCGTGCGGCGAGTGGGGGTACCTCCCGCGCCCTTCGGACAGCGGGGGAGGGTGCAGGGCGTCGCCGAGCAGACGGGAGCCCGACGACAGGACCCGGGGAACCAGCGCCTCCCGCCTGGCGTTGACCAGTACAGGAGGGTCCACTGGAAGGTGGAAACACCGCGTCAAGGGTTCCCCGCCACGACCAGGAGGGCGAAGCGTGCACCGCCGGCACAACGGGCTGAAGACCGCCGTACTCCTCGGTGGCCTGTCGGCCCTCATCATCGTCATCGGCAGCCTCTTCGGCCGCGCGGGGCTGCTGATCGCGCTCGTCGTCGCGCTGGGCACCAACGCCTACGCCTACTGGAACAGCGACAAGCTGGCGCTGCGCGCCATGCGGGCCCGGCCGGTCAGCGAGTTCGAGGCCCCGGCGCTCTACCGCATGGTGCGCGAGCTCTCGACCGCCGCCCGCCGGCCCATGCCACGGCTCTACATCTCCCCGACCCAGGCCCCGAACGCCTTCGCCACCGGACGCAACCCCCGCAACGCCGCCGTGTGCTGCACCGACGGCATCCTGCGGATCCTCGACGAGCGCGAGCTCCGGGCCGTCCTGGGCCATGAACTCAGCCACGTCCACAACCGCGACATCCTCATCTCGTCGATCGCCGGAGCGCTCGCCTCGGTGGTGATGTTCCTGGTGAACTTCGCCTGGCTGATCCCGGTGGGCCGGTCCGACGACGACGAGGGGCCCGGCATCCTCGGCATGCTGCTGGTGATGCTCCTCGGCCCGCTCGCCGCGTCGATCATTCAACTGTCGGTCAGCCGCTCCCGGGAGTTCGAGGCGGACGCCTCGGGCGCGCAGCTCACCGGGGACCCGCTCGCCCTCGCCTCCGCGCTGCGCAAGCTCGAGGCGGGCACCGAGCAGTTGCCGCTGCCACCGGAACCGCGTCTGGAGACGGCGAGTCACATGATGATCGCCAACCCGTTCGGCCCGGTCCGGGGGATGTCCAAGCTGTTCTCCACCCATCCCCCCATGGCCGAACGCATCGCACGCCTCGAGCAGATGGCAGGGTATCGACCGTGAAAACGATCCTGAATCTCATCTGGCTTGTGCTGTCGGGCTTCTGGCTCGCCGTCGGCTACGTCGTCGCGGGAGTCATCTGCTGCATCCTCATCATCACGATCCCGTTCGGCATCGCCGCGTTCCGTATCGCGGGGTACGCCCTCTGGCCGTTCGGCCGGACGACGGTGGACCGGCGCGACGCCGGCGCGGGCTCCGTCATCGGAAACGTCATCTGGATCGTGTTCGCCGGCTGGTGGCTGGCCCTGGCGCATCTCTTCACCGGGCTCGCGCTGTGCATCACGATCATCGGGATCCCGCTGGGGATCGCCAACTTCAAGCTGATCCCGATCTCCCTGATGCCGCTCGGCCGCGAGATCGTCCCCACCGACCGGCCGTTCACCGCCGCCTGACGGCCACCCGCCGAATTCCTCGTCCATCACCACCGCCCGGGCCGGGGCCACACGTCCCCGGCCCGGGCGGCCCGGGCTCAGCGGTAGTTCACGAACTGCACCGCGAAGTCGAGGTCCTTCCCCTTGATGAGGGTGATCACGGACTGGAGGTCGTCCCGGCTCTTCGAGGTGACCCGGAGCTCGTCACCCTGCACCTGGGCCTTGACGCCCTTCGGCCCCTCATCGCGGATGATCTTCGCGACCTTCTTGGCGTTGTCCTGCGAGATCCCCTCCTCGATCGAGGCGAAGATCTTGTACTCCTTGCCCGATGCCTGGGGCTCGCCCGCGTCCAGCGCCTTCAGCGAGATACCGCGCTTGACCAGCTTGGACTGGAAGACATCGAGGATCGCCTTCACCCGCTCCTCGGAGTTGGCGCGCATCTCGATCTTCTCGCCGGACCACTCGATCGAAGCGCCGACGTTCTTGAAGTCGTACCGCTGGGAGATCTCCCGGCTCGCCTGGTTGAGGGCGTTGTCGACTTCCTGCCGCTCGACCTTCGAGACGATGTCGAAACTGGAGTCGGCCATGGTGAGTTGGCTCCTCGTACGTAGATCCGTCAGGTGTGCGGGGCCGTCCCCGGCCCGCAGTGCCAGCCTAGCCAGTCGGGCCCTGTTCCAGCGGTGATCAACCGGGTGGCGAACCACCCCCTGGCATCGGGTATGGTTTACGTCGTTGCCAGGGAGCACCGACACAGGAGCGCGCCCCGGCCACATCCCCGGCGGGTTGCCCGAGCGGCCAAAGGGAGCAGACTGTAAATCTGTCGGCTTACGCCTACGCAGGTTCGAACCCTGCACCCGCCACATTGGGAAGAGGACCCCTCCGACCTGCTGAATTGCAGGGCGGAGGGGTTTTCTCGTTCTGCGGGGCCGTGGGCTGCCGCCCCGGGCCTCTCCCGGCGTCCGAGGGGAAACCGCTCGGTGTCCGGCCTGCTTCCCCGGCTGTGCTCCGGCTGTTCCCCGGCCCGTGCCCGCTCCCGGCGGGGACCGCCGGGGTTCACCCGAAGCCGCCGAATCCGTGCGGGGCCGTGATCGGCGATGCGCCGGGCGGGGCGTCCGCGCGCAGTGTGGCGGGGCCGGCACAGGGCGTGAAGGTGCTCGGGGGTGTGCCCGCACCGGCCTGCCCGAGCCACGACCGTTCAGCATCCTCCGGCCCGGCCCGGCCCGGCCCGGCCCGGCCCGGCGTTCCGGCGATCGGTCAGGAGGAGGACTGCGGGGAGCGGGGCCGCGGTCTCAACCCTCCGCGCCCGGGGTGTGCCGGCGCAGGTGGGCCCGGGCGTACGGGACCTCGTCGGGGTGGCCGTGCAGCCGGGCGAGGTGCCATGCCTGATCGCCGCCGAGGTGGGGGAGGGCGGCGCGTAATCGTCGGGCGCGCCAGGTGGTGCGGGGTGCCAGAAGCCACCGGTGGAGGCTGTACCGGGCGGACGCCATCACACGACCTCCTGCTGCCCCTGGTGGGGCTGGTCGAGCTGCTGCTCGCGTTTGCGTTGCTCGATGCGCAGGGACTCGACGTTCTCGGCGAACAGCCCCAGGTTCTCTTTCTCGTCCCCGCGGTTGTAGGGGGCGATGGCCAGATCGAGAGCGGTGGCGTGCTGCTCGATGGCGTCGGCCGTCTGATGGAGGTTGAAGCCGCGCTCCTTGAACTTGAAGTAGCCCATCACCGAGGTGATGACGGAGACGGCGGCACCGAGGCCGATGAGAATGCCCTTGCCGGGCTGCGGTGGATCGTAGAGGGCGGTGACGGCGGGGATGGCGGCCGAGCAGAGGATCAGCGTCCACTGGAGCCAGTTGTGCCGGCGGCGGTAGGTCGCGCTCTCGGCGCGCAGCCGGTCGATCTCCCGGGGGATGGCGTCCCGGTACGAGTACTGGCGTTCATAGGCCGGGCGCGCGATGTGGGCGGCGGCCAGGACCCTTTCCTCTTCGGCGAGTTCGAGGTCGAGTCTCAGGTCCGCGACCGGCTTGTCCTGGCCCGCGGGTTGTCCGGTCTCGAAGTTCTCCTCGAAGACGAGGTATCCGGCCGCGAGGGCGACGAGAACGAAGAAGCCGAAGATGTTGATGTGCGCCATGTCGTAGCGGCGCCAGGTGAAGGCGGTCGCGCCGATCAGGGAGAGCACCAGCAGCACGACGGTGATCAGCCCGGTGAGGCGGACGACGCCGGCCAGGCGCGTGCGTTTGATCTGGCGTTGGAGGGTGGCGATGGTCCGCCGGTGGGCTATCAGGGCGTTGATGCGGTGGTCCAAGACGGGGCCGGACTGCGGCATGTGCGGCTTCCCCACGGGCTGATCGACCGATGGTCGGACGGGTTGCTGGGAGAGTGCAGAGAGTAGCCGGTCTTTCGTTGCCGTATACAGCCGAACGGGGACCTTGCCGCCGAACGTCGCCGTATGCAGCCGAACAGGGCCGAACCGGGAGGCCGAAGCCCGGAAGCGCCGGTTCGGCTCCGGGGCGGAGCGTGGACAGCGGGGAAGGGCGCGCGGCCATCGTTCCGGAGCCCCCGGCTCGCCCGTCAGGCGGCGCCGTGGCCCGCCCGCACCGCGCGGCGCTGGCTGCGGCCGATCAGCATCTTCGCCGGGACCAGCAGGATCCACACCAGCTTCGCGAGCCCGGGGGAGACGAAGGCCAGCGGCGCGGCCACGCCGAAGATCACCACGGTCGAGGCGAGGTCGGCGACGTCCAGGCGCTGGGCCTTGCGGTTGACGGGGAGTCCGCCGCGGCGCTGCAGCCGGTGGGAGACGAGCAGCAGCGCGACATGAGCCAGGTTCGTGACCGCCACACCACCCGAGTAGACGGCGACGGCCAGCGGCTCCCCGCCGTACTCGGCCAGCAGGGACGTCGGGAACGGCATGAGCGCGATCAGGCCGAGCCCTGTCAGGGTCAGGCAGGTGACTCCGAAGTCCGTGGTGGGGAGGGTGGCCAGGATCCGCCGGTGGTCCCACCAGAACTGCGAGATCACGGCGAAGCTCAGGACGTACGCCAGGAGGTTCGGCACGTTCTGGTGGAGGGCCTCGTGGAAGCCGGCCGGCCCCAGCCCCGGAGGCACCGACACATCGAGGACCAGCAGCGTCATGGCGATGGCGAAGACGCCGTCCGAGAGGGCCGTCAGGCGCTCGGAACCCCCGGATGTCCCCGGTGCTGCCGCGGCAGCGGATGCGTGATCCACGGTGGAGACGTTAGGCGCGCGGTACGCGGGCCCGGCCGATGCGCGCCGGTGGCATCCCGACCGGGTCCGGCCCGCTCCAGCCGTGCGTGGCCGCGGACGGGGCCACCACAGGACCAGCCGCCCCGGCCGCCGGGAACCCCTTCGGCGTTCGTGCTGCCGACCGCCTCGGAGGTGCTGCCGACCGCCTCAGAGGTGCTGCCGACCGGCTCACAGGTGGTGCTGGCCGGACCGCGTGAGATGGGTGACCTCGCCGCGGCCGCCCAGCGCGGGCTGCCCGACGACGATGTAGTCGAGCCGCTCCAGCGACCGCAGGGCCTCGGTCACGTCCTCCTCGGCCAGCCCCGTGGCCCCGACGAGATCCCGCTCCAGCGGGCAGACCGGCGGCTTGGTGTCGAGGAACTCGGCGATCGCCCGGAGCACGGTGCGCTCGTGCCTGGTGATGGGTGCTTCCATGGCGGCACCTGCTAGTTCTGCTCGTCGGGCCAGTCCGCGGGGCCACCGCCGCGCCAGTCGATGAGGCGCGGGTCGTCGACCCGGACGGTGTCCTCGTCGAGCCCCGCCACGCGGAGGAACTCGACGACGTCCCCGAGCGAGTGCGCCTTGCCGACGGACTCGCCGCGGATCGTCACGCGGCGCGCGCCGTCGAGCCACGGGTGCACGACCACGGGCGGGCCCTGCTCTCCGTCCATGCCCCCAGCGTGCTGCGGGCCGCCGCGGGACGCATCCCGGCAGCGGCCCGGCCCGCTGATCGGCGGCTCACCCGGTGATGAACAGGCGGCGAGGCACCGGCGACGGCGACCGCCCGGTGGAAGCCGCCCAGCGGAACAGCCCCCGGAGCGAGGCCGAGCAGGGGACCAAGGCCCGGAGCGGAGGCCGACGTATCGCGTCAGCGCCGGGCGACGGCCCGGACGGCCTCCTCCACCCGCATCGCCCCACCGATCAGCTCCAGCACGAGCCCCGCCGTGCCCGGCTCCAGCAGCAGGGCTGCGAGGACCTGGGCCACGTCGTCCCGGGAGATCGCGTCCCGCCCGGTGTGCTCGGCGAGCCGCACCATGCCCTGGCCGGGGTCGTCGGTCAGGGCGCCGGGGCGCAGAATCGTCCAGTCCAGGCCGCTCTTCTGCCGCACATAGGAGTCCGCGGCGCCCTTGGCCCGCAGATAGGCGGCGAAGACCGGATCGGTCTCCGGCGACGGCTCCCGGTCCGCGCCCATGGACGAGACGACGAGGAACCGCCGGACCCCGGCCCGCTCCGCGGCGTCCGCGAAGAGCTGGGCCGCGCCCTGGTCCACGGTCGTCTTCCGTTCCGTGCCGCTGCCCGGCCCGGCGCCCGCGGCGAAGACCGCCGCGTCCGCCCCTTCCAGATGGGCCGCGACCTGGTCGGCCGAGGCGGACTCGAGGTCGCACACGACCGGTTCGGCGCCCGCCGCCCGCAGGTCCTCGGCCTGCTCCGGCTTGCGGATGATGCCTGATACGTCGTCCCCGCGCGCAGCGAGCAGCCGCTCCAGCCGCAGCGCGATCTGACCGTGCCCTCCAGCAATGACAATGCGCATGGCTCCGACCGTACGCCGCGCACCGGCCGTACGCCGTCCGCCACTTGCGGCCCGTGGGCCATGTGCGCGCGGCTCGTGCCCCGCGGGAGGCCGTGCGAACCGCCTCCCGGCGCCCGCCGTTCGGGCCCGTCGCCGTTCGGGGCCGTTCCGCCCCGCCCCTCAGGACCCGTTGCTCCCGTTGGACCCGTGACACCAGGAGCCCCCCTGGGACTGCCGTGGCAGGTCGAGCCCCGCCACGGCCGCCGAGTCGCAGTACTCCCGCACCGCGCTGGTCCGGGCGACGACCCGGCCCCGGTGCACCACGACCCGGCTGTACGCCAGCGACAGCACGCCGGCCAGACCGGCGCCGCGCACCGCGAGCAGCTCCGCGGGGAAGCCCGCCTCCACCCGTACCTCCGGCAGCCCCATCGCCGCCCGCGCCCGGCCGCTGATCGCGCCGTACGCCGCCTCGGGCTGTTCACCGCCTTGTGTGACCAGGAGATACGCGGCCTCCAGGGGGTCGCCGCGCCCCACCGGGTTCGCCACGTCCCGCAGCGCCCCGCTGCCCGCCGCGACCCGTACGCCCGCCGCCCGCAGCAGCCGCACCGGGGCCGTGCCCGTGCGGCCGGTCATCGGCCCGCAGCCGCCCTGCGGCAGGCAGACGACCGTGATGCCGGCCGCCGCCAGCTGGTCCGCCGCCCGCCGGGCCGTCTCCGGGGGAAGCCGGTCCAGGCCCGCGCACGGGCCCACCGTGACGCCCGGCCGCAGCCCGCCCGCCATCGCCGCGAGCCGGGCGAGCCGGGCGGGGTCGTCCGCCTCCGTGTGCAGGTCGACGGGGCAGCCGTGCTCCGCGGCGACCTCCAGGACGGCCTCCACATAGCCCGTCGGGTCCGGGTCGAGGTCCGGACAGCCGCCGACCGCGGACGCGCCCATCTTCACCGCGTCCCGCAGCATCGCCAGCCCGTCCGCGCCGGCCACGCCGGTGAGGAGCCGCGGCACCGCGACGGTGCTCAGATCGGTCAGACCGCGCAGCGCCCGCCCGGCCTGGAGCACGGCCTCCAGCGAGTTCAGCCCCTGCACGTCGCCGATCCGGACGTGCGAGCGCAGGGCCGTCGCACCGTGCCCCAGCTGCAGCAACGCGGCTTCCGTGGTGCGCCGCTGGACGTCCTCGGGGGTGTACGGGACGGGCCCCTCCGCGGTGGCGGTGAGCGCCGTGTCGCTGTGCGCGTGCGGTTCGGCGGGCGCCGGGAGGAGCAGGTAGCCGTGCAGGTCGACCCGCGCGCCGTTCCCGGCGCAGCCGCCCGCGCGTTCGAGGCTCCCGGCCGTGCCGACGGCCTCGATGCGCCCGCCGCTCAGCCGGACGTCCACCGTCCGGCCGTCCGCCAGTCCGGCGCCGCACAGCAGCAGCGTGACGGGGTCCGGCGCCGCGCCGTCACGTCTCGGGGGGTGCTGCGGGTGGCTTTCGGACATCGCGCTCCCTGCCGTTGTTCGGGGGCCCGGGGCCGTCCTCCGGAAGACACCGGCGGGGGCCCGGCGCCGCCAAGATCACGCAGCGCGGGACGAGCCTAGAGCGCCGCCGGTGCGGCATCGCGGAGGAGCCCAATAGTCGTACCGGTGTGGTGGCCAGGAGCGGTCTGTGGGCGGCCGATACGGATTTCACCTTCGGCGGCCGACCGTGTAATGTCTTCATCGCTCGCCCCAATAGCTCAGTCGGCAGAGCGTCTCCATGGTAAGGAGAAGGTCTACGGTTCGATTCCGTATTGGGGCTCTGATGTGCGAGTGACCCGCCTTCGGGCGGGGCGCGCATGCATCAAAGCGGTGTAGCTCAGTCGGTAGAGCAAGCGGCTCATAATCGCTGTGTCACCGGTTCAAGTCCGGTCACCGCTACTGACAGTAGCCGATTGTGGGTTCGGTCCTCCGATCGGCTACTCTTCTCTGCGTTCATCCATCCGTCCGGCAAGGAGCACTCACGTGGCTGCCACCGACGTCCGCCCGAAGATCACGCTGGCCTGCGTGGAGTGCAAGGAGCGGAACTACATCACCAAGAAGAACCGGCGTAACAACCCGGACCGTCTTGAGATGAAGAAGCACTGCCCGCGCTGCAACTCGCACACCGCGCACCGCGAGACGCGATAGCACCGGCTCGCACACGAGGCCGTCCCCGAGCCGGGGGCGGCCTCGCGTCGTTGGTCGGCGGCCGTGCCGACGGCCCGGCGGTCGCCCGGCAGGAGCAGTGGTCCCCGGGTGTGACGGTGGCCGGGCGGTTCGGCCCGCCCCCGCTGCCGGCGGGAGGCCCGCCGTGGCGGTTCCGGCCACCACCCTTCTCCGCGCGGCCCGGTCGGGCCGCACCACCGCACATCAGGGAGACCAGATGGCGCTCGACCAGTCCTTCGTCGGGCGGAGCTACCCGCCCACCCGGCCGTACGAGGTCGGCCGGGAGAAGATCCGCGAGTTCGCGGAGGCCATCGGGGACGCCAACCCCGTGTACACCGATCCGGACGCCGCCAAGGAGCTCGGTCACCCCGATGTGATCGCTCCGCCGACGTTCGTCTTCTCGGTCACCTTCAAGGCGGCCTTCCAGGTCATCGAGGACCCGGCGCTCGGGCTCGACTACAGCCGCGTCGTCCACGGCGACCAGAAGTTCGTCCACACGCGCCCCGTCCGCGCAGGGGACCGGCTCTCGGTCACCTCGTCGATCGAGTCGATCAAATCCCTCGCCGGGAACGACGTGCTGTCGGTCCGCGGCGACGTCCACGACGACAGCGGCGAGCACGTGGTGACCGCCTACACCAAGCTGGTGGCCCGCGCCGCCGAGGAGGCCTGATGACCGCGACGATCTCCTACGACGACGTCGAGGTCGGCACCGAACTGCCCGCGCAGACCTTCCCGGTGACCCGCGACACCCTCGTCCGCTACGCCGGTGCCTCCGGGGACTTCAACCCGATCCACTGGAACGAGACGTTCGCCAAGGAGGTGGGGCTCCCCGACGTCATCGCGCACGGCATGTTCACGATGGCGGAGGCGATCCGCGTGGTCACCGACTGGGCCGGGGACCCCGGGGCGGTCGTCGAGTACGGGGTGCGCTTCACCAAGCCCGTCGTGGTGCCCAACGACGGCGAGGGAGCGTCCATCGAGGTCGGCGCCAAGGTCGCCGCCAAGCTGGACGACCGTACGGTGCGGGTGGACCTCACCGCGATGAGCGCCGGGCAGAAGGTGCTGGGCATGTCCCGCGCCCTGGTCCGCCTGGCCTGAGCCGTTCGGCGTCGCCCCGCAGTACCGAGGGGGCTGCCGTCCGGGCCGGGCAGGCACCGCGCGTCCGGCCCGGCCCGAGCGGCAGCTCCCGGGGCGGCGCGTCGGGTTGCCAGGTTAGTGATTGGTCACTAACTTGTTCTCATGGCCAAGGGAAGTATGAGGATGAGCGCCGAGGAGCGGCGGGAGAGCATCGTCCGCGCCGCGATGGCGGAGTTCGCCCGCGGCGGCTACCACGGCACCTCCACGGAGACCATCGCCCGCCGGGTCGGCGTCTCGCAGCCGTATCTCTTCCGGCTCTTCCCGAACAAGCAGGCCATCTTCCTGGCGGCGGCGGACCGCTGTGTGGCGGAGACCCGCCGGGCCTTCACCGCGGCCGTCCGCGAGGAGCCGGGGCTCAGTGCGCACGACGCGATGGGGGCGGCCTACCGCCGCCTCGTCCACGACCCCGACATGCTGCTGATGCAGCTGCAGCTGTACGTCGCGGTGGCCGCGGCGGAGGCGGCGGGTGACCACGAATTCGGGGCCGGGATCCGGGCGGCCTGGCTCGAACTCTGGGACCAGGCGCACCTCGCCCTCGGCGGCGACAGCGCCGAGACCGCGGGGTTCTTCGCCTACGGCATGCTGATCAACGTTCTGGTGGCGCTGGGCTTCTCCCCGGACCACCGGGTCTGGTCCGGGATGCAGCTCCCGCCGGAGTGACCTCCGGGTCCGTCCGCCCGGCGTTGCCCGGGGCGGCGCGGTCGTCCGGTCTCGAAAGTTAGTGATCAATAACTAATAGACGGAGGTGCGGCAATGAAGGATCCGGCAGGACAGCGCGGCCGGACGGTCTGGGCGCTGATCATCACCAGCGCCGCCGGTTTCATGGCGGCGCTCGACAACCTCGTCGTCACCACCGCCCTGCCGGCCATCCGGGAGGATCTCGGCGGGGCGCTGGACGACCTCGAATGGACGGTGAGCGCCTACACCCTCACCTTCGCCGTCCTCCTGATGTCCGGCGCGGCCCTCGGCGACCGGTTCGGCCGCCGGCGGCTCTTCGGCGTGGGTCTGGCCGTCTTCACGGCGGCCTCGGCCGGTGCCGCCCTGGCCCCCGGCATCGACGGCCTGATCGCCGCCCGCGCCGTCCAGGGTGTCGGCGCCGCGATCATGATGCCGCTGACACTGACCCTGCTGGCGGACACGGTCCCCGCCGAGCGCCGCGGGATGGCGTACGGGATCTGGGGCGCCGTCAACGGTCTCGCGGTCGCCTCCGGTCCGCTCATCGGCGGCTCCCTCACCGAGCACCTGTCCTGGCAGTGGATCTTCTGGCTGAACGTGCCGATCGGCGTGGCCCTGCTGCCCCTGGCCCGGCTGCGGCTCCTGGAGAGCCGTCGGCCGGGTGCCCGGCTCGACCCCGTCGGCACGGCGCTGGCCGGCACCGGTCTCTTCGGCATCGTCTACGCGCTGGTCAGGGGGAACGCCGACGGCTGGACCAGCGGGACGGTCCTCACCGGGCTGCTCGCGGGCGGTGCGCTCCTGGTCGCCTTCGTCGCCCACCAACTCCGCGCCGCGCACCCCATGCTCCCCATGCGGCTCTTCCGGAGCCGGGCCTTCTCCGCCGTCAACGCCGCGAGCCTGCTGATGTTCCTGGGCATGTTCGGATCGATCTTCCTGCTCAGCCAGTTCCTCCAGGGGGTCGCGGGGTATTCGCCGACCGAGGCGGGGCTGCGGATGCTGCCCTGGACGGGCATGCCGATGCTCGTCGCGCCGCTCGCCGGGTACCTCTCGGACCGTGTCGGCGGCCGGCCGGTGGTCGCCGCCGGGCTCGGCCTGCAGGCGCTCGGCCTCGCCCTGTTCGCCGTCGTCATCGAACCCGGCGTCTCCTACGCCGCGCAGCTCCCCGCCCTGATCATCAGCGGTGTCGGCATGGCCCTGTACTTCGCGCCCGCCGCCAACGTGGTCATGGCGAGCGTCCGGCCGGCCGAGCAGGGCATCGCCTCCGGCGCGAACAACGCCTTCCGCGAACTGGGCGGCGCCCTCGGCGTCGCGGTCCTGGCCGCGGTCTTCTCGGCCCAGGGCGGCTACGCGTCCGCCCAGCGGTTCACCGACGGCCTGACCCCGGCCCTGTGGACCGGTGCCGCGGCCGTGGCCGTCGCCGCCGCGGCGGCCCTGCTGATTCCCGTGCGGCGCGGCACCCCTGAGCCGTCCCCCGCGGCGGCGGGGGAGACGAGCGAGGAGCCGGTCGCCGTCTGACGTGCCGGGGCCGGTGCCGGAGCCGCAGCCGATGCCTGGGTGAGCCGGGCATCGGTGGTCGGCGCCGGCCCCGGCCCCGGCCGGCGGGTCCTGGCTCGCCCGGCCCCGGGGCAATGACCGGAGCCGGACCCGGAGCCGGACCCGGAACCGGACCCGGAGCCGGACCCGGAACCGGACCCGGCCCCGGACCTGGGGCCGGGTCCGGGGCCCGCGCAAGGTCAGCACGCACTCCGCTCGAACCCGCTGCCGTCGCCCACGTCCAAGCGCCGTCGTCCGCCCCCGGCGGGCCCCGCGCCCCTACTCCGCCCCACCGCCCCGGCCCCGGCCGGCCCTCCCCTTACCCTTGAGCCCGTGCAGGAACTCCATGACGCGCCCCTCGCCCCCCTGACCACGTTCCGGCTGGGCGGCCCCGCCGCCCGCCTCGTCACCGCCACCACGGACGACGAGGTCATCGCCGCCGTCCGCGACGCCGACGCCACCGGCACCCCGCTGCTGATCGTCGGCGGCGGCAGCAACCTCGTCATCGGCGACAAGGGCTTCGAGGGCACCGCGCTGCGCATCGCCACCAGCGGTTTCTCCCTCGACGGCAGCCGTCTCGAGCTGGCCGCCGGCGAGAACTGGTCCGATGCCGTCGCACGCACCGTGGAAGCGGGCCTCGCCGGCGTCGAGTGTCTCGCCGGCATCCCCGGATCCGCCGGTGCGACGCCGATCCAGAACGTCGGCGCCTACGGCCAGGAGGTCTCCTCGGTGATCACCGAGGTGGTGGCCTTCGACCGCAGGACCGGCGAGACGGTGACCCTCCCGAACGCGGAGTGCGCCTTCTCCTACCGGCACAGCCGCTTCAAAGCGGACCCCGAGCGCTTCGTCGTCCTCCGGGTCCGCTTCGCGCTGGAGGACGCCGACGGGGCTTCGGCCCCGGTCAAGTACGCCGAGCTGGCCCGCACGCTCGGCGTCGGCCCCGGCGACCGCGTCCCCGCGGCCCGGGCCCGCGAAGCCGTGCTGAAGCTGCGCGCGGGCAAGGGCATGGTGCTGGACCCGGAGGACCACGACACCTGGTCCGCGGGGTCCTTCTTCACCAACCCGATCCTCACGGCCGAGCAGCACGCGGCGTTCGTCGCCCGGGTCGCCGACCGCCTCGGCCCGGACGCGGCGCCGCCGGCCTACCCCGCGGGGGACGGCCTGACCAAGACCTCCGCCGCCTGGCTCATCGACAAGGCGGGCTTCACCAAGGGCTACGGCAGCGGTCCGGCGCGGATCTCCACCAAGCACACCCTGGCGCTGACCAACCGCGGCAACGCGACCACCGAGGACCTGCTGGCCCTCGCCCGTGAGGTCCGCGACGGGGTGCACGCCGCCTTCGGCGTCACGCTGGTCAACGAGCCGGTGACGGTCGGCGTCAGCCTGTAGAACCGTGCCGGGCCGGGCCCCGGGCCGTCCCCGGGCTGTCCGCGCCAGGGCTGCGTCCCCTGTGCGGGACGCCGGACTGCCGCTCGGCGACTCCGGCCGGGCAGCCGCGGCGCCACGGCCCGGCCCGGTCCGGCCCCCGGCCGGACCCCGTGCTGCCCAGGCCCTGCCCGGCCACCGTCGCCGTGGGCCCGTGCCCCACACGGGGGACGCGGCCCACAGCCGGGAGTCCGCCCCTGGGCGTGCTCAGCCGGCGAGCCATGCGTCCACCCCGCCCCGGACACGCTCAGCCGACCGGCCCACCCCGCCCCGGAGGCGTCAGCCGACGAGCCCGGCGTCACCCTGCCCAGGCACGCTCAGCCGACGAGCCAGGCCTCACCTCGCTACGCGGGGTGTCAGCCGGCGAGCCAGCCGTCGACCCCCGCCAGCAGCTTCGCCTTCGCCTCCGCCGGTGCGGCCGATCCGCGCACCGACTGCCGGGCCAGCTCGGCCAGTTCGGCGTCGGTGAAGCCGTGGTGCTCCCGGGCCAGCTCGTACTGCGCGGCCAGCCGGCTCCCGAACAGCAGCGGGTCGTCCGCGCCCAGCGCCATCGGCACCCCGGCCTCGAACAGCGTCCGCAGCGGTACGTCCTCCGGCTTCTCGTAGACACCCAGCGCCACGTTCGAGGAGGGGCAGACCTCGCAGGTCACCCCGCGGTCGGCGAGCTTGCGCAGCAGCCGCGGGTCCTCCGCGGCCCGCACCCCGTGCCCGATCCGCCCCGCGCCCAGGTCGTCGAGGCAGTCCCGGACACTCGCCGGACCGGACAGCTCGCCGCCGTGCGGGGCGGCCAGCAGCCCGCCCTCCCGCGCGATCGAGAAGGCCCGGTCGAAGTCCCGGGCGAAACCCCGGCGTTCGTCGTTGGAGAGGCCGAACCCGACGACCCCGCGGTCCGCGTACCGCACCGCGAGCCGCGCCAGGGTGCGGGCGTCCAGCGGGTGCTTCATACGGTTCGCCGCGACGAGAACCCGTATCCCGACGCCGGTGTCCCTCGAGGCGGACTCCACCGCGTCGAGGATGACCTCCATGGTCGGGATCAGCCCGCCCAGCCGCGGCGCGTACGAGGTGGGATCGACCTGGATCTCCAGCCAGCCGGACCCGTCCCGGGCGTCCTCCTCGGCCGCCTCACGGACCAGCCGCTGGATGTCCTCGGCCGTCCTGAGGCAGGACCGGGCGATGTCGTACAGCCGCTGGAAGCGGAACCAGCCCCGCTCGTCGGTGGCCCGGAGCGTCGGCGGCTCGCCGCCGCTCAGCGCCTCCGGGAGGTGGACGCCGTACCTGTCGGCGAGCTCCAGCAGGGTGCTGGACCGCATCGACCCGGTGAAGTGCAGGTGCAGATGGGCCTTCGGCAGCTGACGGACATCACGAACGCTCTCCATCCCAGGATCCTGCCGCATCCGTCGGCCCGGCGGGTAGGGCATTGCCCGATCGAGGGGTTGCCCACAGGCACGTTCGATCCGGGGCCGCGAGATCAGGCGCAGCGACGATCCGGCACAGCGACGATCCGGGGGAGCGACGGCGGGCCGCGACGATCAGGGGCAGCGACGCCGGGGCCGCGCCCCGCGGTCCCGGCGCGCACCGCAGTCCCGGCGCGCACCCGCGGCCGACCCCAGTGGCCGGTAAGGCGCGGCCGGGAAACGCGATGCGGGCTCCCGGCCGGAGCCGGGAGCCCGCATCGGAAAGCGCGGTGGGCGGCGTTACGCCCGCGCCTCGCCCAGCAGCTTCTGGACCCGCGAGACACCCTCGACCAGGTCCTCGTCGCCCAGGGCGTAGGACAGCCGCAGGTAGCCCGGGGTGCCGAATGCCTCGCCCGGCACGACCGCGACCTCGGCCTCCTCCAGGATGATCTCGGCCAGCTCCACGCTGCTCTGCGGGCGCTTGCCGCGGATCTCCCGGCCGAGCAGACCCTTGACCGACGGGTAGACGTAGAACGCGCCCTCCGGCTCCGGGCACTCCACGCCGTCGATCTCGTTCAGCATCCGCACGACGGTCCGGCGCCGGCGGTCGAACGCCTCACCCATCGTCTTCACGGCCTCCAGGTCACCGGAGATCGCGGCGAGCGCGGCGGCCTGGGCGACGTTCGACACGTTGGAGGTGGCGTGCGACTGGAGGTTGGTCGCGGCCTTGACCACGTCCTTCGGGGCGATGAGCCACCCCACGCGCCAGCCGGTCATGGCGTACGTCTTGGCGACGCCGTTGACCACGATGCACTTGTCCTGCAGCTCCGGCACGACGACCGGCAGCGAGGAGAACTCCGCTTCGCCGTAGACCAGGTGCTCGTAGATCTCGTCGGTCATCACCCACAGGCCGTGCTCGGCGGCCCAGCGGCCGATCTCCTCGACCTGGGCGCGCGAGTAGACGGCACCGGTCGGGTTGGACGGCGAGACGAAGAGCACCACCTTCGTGCGCTCCGTGCGGGCCGCCTCCAGCTGCTCCACGGAGACCCGGTAACCGGTCGTCTCGTCGGCCACGACGTCGACCGGCACACCGCCCGCGAGCCGGATCGACTCCGGGTAGGTGGTCCAGTACGGCGCGGGCACGATGACCTCGTCACCCGGGTCGAGGATCGTCGCGAAGGCCTCGTAGATCGCCTGCTTGCCACCGTTGGTGACCAGCACCTGCGACGCCTCGATCGCGTAGCCGGAGTCGCGGCGGGTCTTCTCGACGATCGCGGCCTTCAGCTCGGGGAGACCGCCGGCCGGGGTGTAGCGGTGGTACTTCGGGTCGCGGGCCGCTTCGACCGCCGCCTCGACGATGTAGTCCGGCGTCGGGAAGTCGGGCTCACCGGCACCGAAGCCGATGACGGGACGCCCGGCGGCCTTGAGGGCCTTGGCCTTGGCGTCCACGGCGAGAGTTGCGGACTCGGAGATCGCGCCGATACGGGCCGAGACCCGTCGGTCGCGCGGGGACTGTGCGGGAGGAGTAGCAGCGCTCATACCTGCATCGTCGCAGACCACCGGGAGACCCGGAACGGGGGTTTGCGCCGGGCTCGCCCCGGGGTGCCGGGCCGGGGCGGGGTGCCACCTGTTCGACGCCCAGCGCGGGAACACGTACACTCACTGGTCGTTGGCCCTCACCGGCCGCTGCTCCCCGCGCACTCCGTGCACCCGGGCGGATGCGGTAGGTTGGGGGAACACAACAAAGGGTCGTAGCTCAATTGGTAGAGCACTGGTCTCCAAAACCAGCGGTTGGGGGTTCAAGTCCCTCCGGCCCTGCTACACACACCTTCGCCAGGATGTGTGCGCATGTACGTAACGCATGTACGTAACGAATTGCATCGCCGTGCGGCTCCACCGGGCGCGGCACGGCCACGACCCGGGATTCAGGTGAGGACGAGTGACGGCAGCCCCTGGCTCCACCGCGACGCCTGAAAGCGGTCGTCCCGAAGACGAGGACGAACTTCCGGCGGCGAAGCGGCGTCGAGGCGGCAAGCGCGGTAAGAAGGGCCCCATGGCCCGGCTCGCGCTCTTCTACCGCCAGATCGTCGCCGAGCTGCGCAAGGTCGTGTGGCCGACGCGCAGCCAGCTGACGACGTACACCACGGTCGTCATTGTCTTCGTTGTCATCATGATCGGCCTTGTGACCGTGATTGACTATGGATTCTCCGCGGCCGTCAAGTACGTCTTCGGATGATCCCGCGGGCGGACCCGCGAGGTGTCCCTCCGCCTGTTCCACCCCTTGAAGCCAGGAAGAAGCAGCCACCGTGTCTGACCCGAACCTGAACGACGCCGTCGAGCCCGTCGAGGGCGAAGAGGCTGCGGCGACGGCCGAGGCGGCCGTGGACGCGGCCGGCACGGTCGATGAGGAACGGCTCGACGACGACGCGCTCGACATCATCGAAGGCGCCGACGAGGTCGACCTCGCCGAGGCAGCCGACGCCGCCGCGGGCGAGCCCGCCGAGGAGGCCGCGCTCCACCTCGAGGACGACGCCACCGCCGTCGCCGAGACCGCCGAGGACGAGGCCGCCGTCGGCGCCGAGGCCCCGGTCGACCCGATCCAGGCGCTCCGCGACGAGCTGCGCACCCTGCCCGGCGAGTGGTACGTGATCCACACCTACGCGGGCTACGAGAACCGGGTGAAGACCAACCTGGAGCAGCGCGCCGTCTCGCTCAACGTCGAGGACTACATCTTCCAGGCCGAGGTGCCGCAGGAAGAGGTCGTCCAGATCAAGAACGGCGACCGCCGCACCGTCCGCCAGAACAAGCTCCCCGGCTACGTGCTGGTGCGCATGGACCTGACGAACGAGTCGTGGGGCGTCGTCCGGAACACCCCGGGCGTCACCGGCTTCGTGGGCAACGCCTACGACCCGTACCCGCTGACGCTGGACGAGATCGTCAAGATGCTGGCCCCGGAGGCCGAGGAGGCCGCCGCGAAGAAGGCCGCCGAGGAGGCCGGTGCCCCGGCGCCGAGCCGCAAGGTCGAGGTCCAGGTGCTGGACTTCGAGGTCGGCGACTCGGTCACCGTCACCGACGGCCCGTTCGCGACCCTGCAGGCGACGATCAACGAGATCAACGCCGACTCCAAGAAGGTCAAGGGCCTCGTCGAGATCTTCGGCCGCGAGACCCCGGTCGAGCTGAGCTTCGACCAGATCCAGAAGAACTGACCCCCGGACCACCGTCCGCGGGCACACCAGCTGCCGACCAGGTCAGACCGGCTTCCGAAGCCGGTCTGACCTCTCGGTTTTTGGACGCACGGCCATACCCGTTATCGTTGTGCGGTATGCCTCCAACCGGATGAACCGGTCCGGAGGCGAAACACCTCTCACTAGGACCCGGAGAGAGCATGCCTCCCAAGAAGAAGAAGGTCACGGGGCTGATCAAGCTCCAGATCCAGGCCGGTGCCGCCAACCCGGCTCCGCCGGTCGGCCCCGCGCTGGGTCAGCACGGCGTCAACATCATGGAGTTCTGCAAGGCCTACAACGCCGCGACCGAGTCGCAGCGTGGCATGGTCGTGCCGGTGGAGATCACGGTCTACGAGGACCGCTCCTTCACCTTCATCACCAAGACCCCGCCGGCCGCGAAGCTGATCCTCAAGGCCGCGGGCGTGGAGAAGGGCTCCGGCGAGCCGCACAAGACCAAGGTCGCGAAGATCACCCGCGACCAGGTCCGCGAGATCGCCACCACCAAGATGCCCGACCTGAACGCCAACGACCTGGACGCCGCCGAGAAGATCATCTCCGGCACCGCCCGTTCCATGGGCATCACGGTCGAGGGCTGACAGCCACCCCTGCCGAGCGGTGACACCGCCCGGCACACCCCGTGGCAGGGCCATGCGCCGGCCCGTACCACGACTCCACACCCCTGAGGAGCAGCAGTGAAGCGCAGCAAGACTCTCCGCGCTGCGGACGCCAAGGTCGACGCGGAGCGCCTGTACGCCCCGCTCGAGGCCGTCCGTCTCGCCAAGGAGACCACCGCGACGAAGTTCGACGCCACCGTCGAGGTCGCCTTCCGTCTGGGCGTTGACCCGCGCAAGGCCGACCAGATGGTCCGCGGCACCGTGAACCTTCCGCACGGCACCGGTAAGACCGCCCGGGTCCTGGTCTTCGCGACCGGTGACCGTGCCGAGGCCGCGCGTGCCGCGGGCGCCGACATCGTCGGTGCCGACGAGCTCATCGACGAGGTGTCGAAGGGCCGTCTGGACTTCGACTCCGTCGTCGCCACCCCGGACCTCATGGGCAAGGTCGGCCGCCTCGGCCGCGTGCTCGGTCCCCGTGGCCTGATGCCGAACCCGAAGACCGGCACCGTGACCCCGGACGTGGCCAAGGCCGTGACCGAGATCAAGGGCGGCAAGATCGAGTTCCGCGTCGACAAGCACTCGAACCTTCACTTCATCATCGGCAAGGTCTCTTTCGACGAGGCCAAGCTGGTGGAGAACTACGGCGCCGCGCTGGAGGAGATCCTCCGTCTGAAGCCGTCCGCCGCGAAGGGCCGCTACATCAAGAAGGCGGCGCTGACCACCACGATGGGCCCCGGCATCCCGCTGGACGCCAACCGCACCCGCAACCTCCTCACCGAGGAGGACCCCGCCGCCGTCTGATCCTCGGATCCGACCGCTGCGGCGCGTCTGCGTCGGGCCGGGCCCCGCACCTCTGCACGAGGCGCGGGGCCCGGCCTTTTGCGTGGCGGCCGGGGCGTGGCGGCCGGTGCGGCGTGGCGGCCGGGGCAGCTGGTTGTCCGGTGCGGTGCGGTGGCGCAGGGCGCCGGTACGGCCCGGGAGCACCCCGCCGGAGGTCGATTTGCCTGGCGGCGACCGGTCCGCGTAAGCTACTCCGGTAGCCAAAGACCGCTGGTCGTTGCCGGGTGCCCCAGGGCATGCGGCAGCCGAAGGATCCGCTTCTCGCGGACGGCCCGTGCAGGTGAATGAGGATGGAACTCCCATGCGACCTTCGGGTTCGTATGGTCGAGTCACGCCCCGTGCGCCTGCACCGGGGCGTTTCGTTTTGTGCAGCCCCTTCCGTTGCTTCTCTTCCGACGGCTCGTCGCCGAGCCCGGGGTGGTGGAGCCCAGTGTGCCCACGAGGGCGGTCCCGGCTGCTTTGCTTCCGAATGCTTTGCACAGAGCACAGACGGAGCGAAGAGACGTGTCACGGCTGATCGGAAGGTCAGTCGAGGATCATCACCCGGAAGGAGGCCGAGGCTCATGGCGAGGCCCGACAAGTCCGCCGCGGTTGCCGAGCTGACGGACAAGTTCCGCAGCTCGAACGCCGCCGTGCTGACCGAGTACCGCGGTCTCACCGTGGCTCAGCTCAAGCAGCTGCGCCGTTCGCTCGGTGAGAACGCCCAGTACGCCGTGGTGAAGAACACGCTGACCAAGATTGCGGCCAACGAGGCCGGGATCAACCAGCTCGATGACCTGTTCGCGGGTCCGACGGCTGTCGCCTTCGTCACCGGTGACCCGGTGGAGTCGGCGAAGGGTCTCCGTGACTTCTCCAAGGAAAACCCCAACCTCATCATCAAGGGCGGTGTCCTTGACGGCAAGGCGCTGTCCGCCGATGAGATCAAGAAGCTCGCGGACCTCGAGTCCCGCGAGGTGCTGCTCGCCAAGCTTGCCGGTGGCATGAAGGCGTCCATGGCCAAGGCCGCGGCGACCTTCCAGGCCCCGCTCTCGAAGTTCGTCCGCACCGCGGACGCCCTTCGCGGCAAGGTCGAGCAGGGCGGTGCCGGTACGCCGGCTCCCGCCGAGGCCGAGGCGTCGGAGTAACACTCCGCGTCCGGTCGGAGCGGGCCCGTATACGACCTGCCGTCAGGCAGACGCCCGCCACAACGAAGCTGTACATCCGGCACCAGCCGAATTAGTGGAAGGACCGCCACCATGGCGAAGCTCACCCAGGACGAGCTGCTCGCGCAGTTCAGCGAGATGACCCTCATCGAGCTCTCCGAGTTCGTGAAGGCCTTCGAGGAGAAGTTCGACGTCGAGGCTGCCGCCCCGGTCGCCATCGCCGCCGCCGGTGGCGCGGGCGCCCCGGCCGCCGAGGCCGTCGAGGAGCAGGACGAGTTCGACGTCATCCTCACCGGCGCCGGCGACAAGAAGATCCAGGTCATCAAGGTCGTGCGTGAGCTGACCTCCCTGGGTCTGAAGGAGGCCAAGGACCTCGTCGACGGCACCCCGAAGCCGGTCCTCGAGAAGGTCAGCAAGGAGGCCGCCGAGAAGGCTGCCGAGTCCCTCAAGGGCGCCGGCGCGGCCGTCGAGGTCAAGTGACCTTCGGGGTCCTGTGACCCCTGGGGTTCCGGTCGACCGGGGGCGCCGCCGCGCGGTGTCCCCGTCCCGGTGAAACCCTGCTGAACCGAGAGCGATCACCCATCGGGGTGGTCGCTCTCGGTCGTTCCCGCTGCGGTTCCCTTGCTCGTCGCGCGACGCCAGGTATGGTGATCTTCGTTGTCCGGCCTGCGGGCTCCCGGGTGGTCCCCGGAGGGCGGGGGGCCTTGACGAACGGCACGCGGCGCGCAATTCTCGGGACGCGTCTTCCGCGATCCAGGATCCGAGGCATGGATCGAAGACGAAGAGGGAAGTAACGAGTTGCGCTTCCAGCGCGTGGCTTGCCGAAGATTGAAGAACAGCGAGGGGGAGACCTCTCACCGGAGGGAGAGATTGGCACTGCCGGTCTCCGGAAATCCGCTCTGGACATCAGTGGGCCAAGTGGCTACACTGACCCTTTGCGCTGCCTGTTAGCTGCTCCCTGCCCGTCACCAGGGGCACGCCCACGTTCGAGCACTACTGGATGAAGATCCCTGAACTGGGATTTCTCTCGGTGTGTGCGGACTGGACCGGTACGCGCGTAGTGAGTCCGAGCCCTCGGAAGGACCCCCTCTTGGCCGCCTCGCGCAACGCCTCGACTGCCAATACGAACAACGGCGCCAGCACCGCACCGCTGCGCATCTCCTTTGCGAAGATCAAGGAGCCCCTCGAGGTTCCGAACCTCCTTGCGCTGCAAACCGAGAGCTTCGACTGGCTGCTCGGCAATGCCGCATGGAAGGCTCGTGTCGAGTCGGCCCTGGACAGTGGACAGGACGTCCCCACCAAGTCCGGTCTGGAGGAGATCTTCGAAGAGATCTCCCCGATCGAGGACTTCTCCGGGTCGATGTCGCTGACCTTCCGCGACCACCGCTTCGAGCCGCCGAAGAACTCCATCGACGAGTGCAAGGAGCGCGACTTCACCTACGCCGCGCCGCTCTTCGTCACCGCCGAGTTCACCAACAACGAGACCGGCGAGATCAAGTCCCAGACGGTCTTCATGGGCGACTTCCCGCTCATGACCCCCAAGGGCACCTTCTGCATCAACGGCACCGAGCGTGTCGTCGTGTCGCAGCTCGTCCGCTCGCCGGGTGTGTACTTCGACAGCTCCATCGACAAGACGTCCGACAAGGACATCTTCTCGGCCAAGGTCATCCCCTCCCGGGGTGCCTGGCTGGAGCTCGAGATCGACAAGCGCGACATGGTCGGTGTCCGCATCGACCGCAAGCGCAAGCAGTCCGTCACCGTGCTGCTCAAGGCGCTCGGCTGGACCACCGAGCAGATCCTCGAGGAGTTCGGCCAGTACGAGTCGATGCGCGCCACCCTGGAGAAGGACCACACCCAGGGCCAGGACGACGCGCTGCTCGACATCTACCGCAAGCTGCGTCCGGGCGAGCCGCCGACGCGCGAGGCCGCGCAGACCCTGCTGGAGAACCTCTACTTCAACCCGAAGCGCTACGACCTCGCCAAGGTCGGCCGCTACAAGGTGAACAAGAAGCTCGGCGGGGACGAGCCGCTCGACGCCGGTGTCCTGACCACGGACGACGTCATCGCGACGATCAAGTACCTGGTCAAGCTGCACGCGGGCGAGACCGAGACGATCGGCGAGAACGGCAACTCCATCGTTGTCGAGACCGACGACATCGACCACTTCGGCAACCGTCGTCTGCGCAACGTCGGCGAGCTCATCCAGAACCAGGTCCGCACCGGTCTGGCCCGGATGGAGCGCGTCGTCCGCGAGCGGATGACCACCCAGGACGTCGAGGCGATCACGCCGCAGACCCTGATCAACATCCGGCCGGTCGTCGCCTCCATCAAGGAGTTCTTCGGCACCAGCCAGCTGTCCCAGTTCATGGACCAGACCAACCCGCTCTCGGGTCTGACCCACAAGCGCCGGCTGTCGGCGCTGGGTCCGGGCGGTCTGAGCCGTGAGCGGGCGGGCTTCGAGGTCCGTGACGTGCACCCGTCGCACTACGGCCGCATGTGCCCGATCGAGACGCCCGAAGGCCCGAACATCGGTCTGATCGGCTCGCTCGCCTCCTACGGCCGGGTCAACGCGTTCGGCTTCGTCGAGACCCCGTACCGCAAGGTCACGAACGGCCAGGTCACCGACGACGTCGACTACCTGACCGCCGACGAGGAGGACCGCTTCGTCATCGCGCAGGCGAACGCCCCGCTGACGGACGACCTGCACTTCGCCGAGAACCGGGTCCTGGTCCGCCGCCGTGGCGGCGAGGTCGACTACATCCCGGGCGACGAGGTCGACTACATGGACGTCTCGCCGCGCCAGATGGTGTCGGTCGCGACCGCCATGATTCCGTTCCTCGAGCACGACGACGCCAACCGTGCGCTCATGGGATCGAACATGATGCGCCAGGCGGTGCCGCTGATCAAGGCGGAGGCCCCGCTGGTCGGCACCGGCATGGAGTACCGCTGCGCGGTCGACGCCGGTGACGTCATCAAGGCCGAGAAGCCGGGTGTGGTCCAGGAGGTCTCCGCGGACTACGTCACGGTCGCCAACGACGACGGCACGTACACCACGTACCGCGTCGCCAAGTTCTCCCGCTCCAACCAGGGCACCTCCTTCAACCAGAAGGTCGTCGTCGACGAGGGCGCGCGCGTCATCGAGGGCCAGGTCCTCGCCGACGGTCCGTCCACCGACGAGGGCGAGATGGCGCTCGGCAAGAACCTGCTCGTCGCGTTCATGCCGTGGGAGGGCCACAACTACGAGGACGCGATCATCCTGTCGCAGCGCCTCGTCCAGGACGACGTCCTCTCCTCGATCCACATCGAGGAGCACGAGGTCGACGCCCGTGACACCAAGCTGGGCCCCGAGGAGATCACCCGGGACATCCCGAACGTCTCCGAGGAGGTCCTCGCCGACCTCGACGAGCGCGGCATCATCCGGATCGGTGCCGAGGTCGTCGCCGGCGACATCCTGGTCGGCAAGGTCACCCCGAAGGGTGAGACCGAGCTGACCCCGGAGGAGCGCCTGCTCCGCGCGATCTTCGGTGAGAAGGCCCGTGAGGTCCGTGACACCTCGCTGAAGGTGCCGCACGGCGAGACCGGCAAGGTCATCGGCGTCCGCGTCTTCGACCGCGAGGAGGGCGACGAGCTGCCCCCGGGCGTGAACCAGCTGGTCCGCGTCTACGTGGCGCAGAAGCGCAAGATCACCGACGGTGACAAGCTCGCCGGCCGTCACGGCAACAAGGGCGTCATCTCCAAGATCCTCCCGGTCGAGGACATGCCGTTCCTGGAGGACGGCACCCCGGTCGACATCATCCTCAACCCGCTGGGTGTCCCGTCCCGAATGAACCCGGGACAGGTCCTGGAGATCCACCTCGGCTGGCTCGCCAGCCAGGGCTGGAAGGTCGAGGGCGGCGAGGACTGGATGCGGCGCCTCCAGGGGATCGGCGCCGACGAGGTGGCCGCGGGCACCAACGTCGCCACCCCGGTCTTCGACGGCGCCCGCGAGGACGAGATCGCCGGTCTCTTCGAGTCGACGATCCCGAACCGCGACGGCGAGCGGATGGTCCAGCCCTCGGGCAAGGCCAACCTGTTCGACGGCCGCTCCGGTGAGCCGTTCCCGGACCCGATCTCGGTCGGGTACATGTACATCCTCAAGCTGCACCACCTGGTCGACGACAAGCTGCACGCCCGGTCGACCGGTCCGTACTCGATGATCACCCAGCAGCCGCTGGGTGGTAAGGCCCAGTTCGGTGGCCAGCGCTTCGGTGAGATGGAGGTGTGGGCGCTGGAGGCTTACGGCGCCGCGTACGCCCTCCAGGAGCTGCTGACCATCAAGTCCGACGACGTCACCGGCCGCGTGAAGGTCTACGAGGCCATCGTCAAGGGCGAGAACATCCCTGAGCCCGGCATCCCCGAGTCCTTCAAGGTGCTCATCAAGGAGATGCAGTCCCTGTGCCTCAACGTGGAGGTGCTGTCCTCGGACGGCATGTCCATCGAGATGCGCGACACCGACGAGGACGTCTTCCGCGCTGCGGAGGAGCTCGGTATCGACCTGTCGCGGCGCGAGCCGAGCAGCGTCGAAGAGGTCTGACGGGTCTGGCCGGGGCCCCGCAAGGAGCCCCGGCCCTCCCCAGAGCCCCTGTGGCACTGGGGGGACCCCCAGCCGGACCCCAGTCAGACCATTGAAGACTCGACCCCGAAAGAGGGATTGACGACAAGTGCTCGACGTCAACTTCTTCGACGAGCTGCGGATCGGCCTCGCCACTGCTGACGACATCCGTCAGTGGTCACACGGTGAGGTCAAGAAGCCGGAGACCATCAACTACCGCACCCTCAAGCCCGAGAAGGACGGACTCTTCTGCGAGAAGATCTTCGGTCCGACCCGGGACTGGGAGTGCTACTGCGGCAAGTACAAGCGCGTCCGCTTCAAGGGCATCATCTGTGAGCGCTGTGGTGTCGAGGTCACCCGCGCCAAGGTGCGTCGTGAGCGGATGGGCCACATCGAGCTCGCCGCTCCCGTCACCCACATCTGGTACTTCAAGGGCGTCCCGTCGCGGCTGGGCTACCTGCTCGACCTCGCCCCGAAGGACCTCGAGAAGGTCATCTACTTCGCCGCCTACATGATCACGTGGGTGGACGAGGAGCGCCGCACGCGCGACCTGCCCTCGCTGGAGGCCCACGTCTCCGTCGAGCGCCAGCAGATCGAGCAGCGCCGCGACGCCGACCTGGAGTCCCGTGCCAAGAAGCTCGAGGGCGACCTGGCCGAGCTGGAGGCCGAGGGCGCCAAGGCCGACGCCCGCCGCAAGGTGCGCGAAGGCGCCGAGCGCGAGATGAAGCAGCTCCGTGACCGCGCCCAGCGCGAGATCGACCGTCTCGACGAGGTGTGGAGCCGCTTCAAGAACCTCAAGGTCCAGGACCTCGAGGGCGACGAGCTGCTCTACCGCGAGCTGCGGGACCGCTTCGGCACGTACTTCGACGGCTCCATGGGCGCCGCCGCTCTGCAGAAGCGCCTGGAGACCTTCGACCTGGACGAGGAGGCCGAGCGCCTCCGCGAGATCATCCGGACCGGCAAGGGCCAGAAGAAGACCCGTGCGCTCAAGCGCCTCAAGGTCGTCTCCGCCTTCCTGCAGACCAGCAACAGCCCCAAGGGCATGGTGCTGGACTGCGTCCCGGTGATCCCGCCGGACCTGCGTCCGATGGTGCAGCTGGACGGTGGCCGCTTCGCGACCTCCGATCTGAACGACCTGTACCGCCGTGTGATCAACCGGAACAACCGTCTGAAGCGGCTTCTCGACCTCGGTGCCCCCGAGATCATCGTGAACAACGAGAAGCGGATGCTGCAGGAGGCCGTCGACGCGCTGTTCGACAACGGCCGCCGCGGCCGGCCGGTCACCGGCCCGGGCAACCGTCCGCTGAAGTCGCTGTCCGACATGCTCAAGGGCAAGCAGGGCCGCTTCCGGCAGAACCTGCTCGGTAAGCGCGTCGACTACTCGGCCCGTTCGGTCATCGTCGTCGGCCCGCAGCTCAAGCTGCACCAGTGCGGTCTGCCGAAGGCCATGGCGCTGGAGCTCTTCAAGCCGTTCGTGATGAAGCGCCTGGTGGACCTCAACCACGCGCAGAACATCAAGTCGGCGAAGCGCATGGTCGAGCGCGGCCGCACGGTCGTGTACGACGTGCTCGAAGAGGTCATCGCCGAGCACCCGGTGCTGCTGAACCGTGCGCCGACGCTGCACCGTCTGGGCATCCAGGCCTTCGAGCCGCAGCTGGTCGAGGGCAAGGCCATTCAGATTCACCCGCTCGTCTGCACCGCGTTCAACGCGGACTTCGACGGTGACCAGATGGCCGTGCACCTGCCGCTGTCCGCGGAGGCCCAGGCCGAGGCCCGCATCCTGATGCTGTCCTCGAACAACATCCTCAAGCCGGCCGACGGCCGTCCGGTCACCATGCCGACCCAGGACATGGTGCTGGGCCTCTTCTTCCTCACCACGGACGAGGAGGAGCGCACGGTGATCGGCGAGGGCCGGTCCTTCGGCTCCACCGCCGAGGCGATCATGGCCTTCGACGCCCGCGAGCTCTCGCTCCAGGCGAAGGTCGACATCCGCTTCCCGATCGGCACCGTCCCGCCGCGTGGCTGGACCCCGCCGGTTCCGGAGGAGGGCGAGCCGGAGTGGCAGCAGGGTGACAGCTTCCGGCTGCGGACGACCCTGGGCCGCGCGCTCTTCAACGAGCTGCTGCCCGAGGACTACCCGTTCGTCGACTACTCGGTGGGCAAGAAGCAGCTCTCCGAGATCGTCAACGACCTCGCCGAGCGCTACCCGAAGGTCATCGTGGCGGCGACGCTCGACAACCTGAAGGCGGCCGGCTTCCACTGGGCCACCCGCTCCGGCGTCACCGTCGCCGTCTCCGACATCGTCGTGCCGGAGGCCAAGAAGGAGATCGTCGCGGGCTACGAGGCCCAGGACGAGAAGGTCCAGAAGCAGTACGAGCGCGGCCTGATCACCAAGGACGAGCGCACCCAGGAGCTCATCGCGATCTGGACCAAGGCGACCAACGAGGTTGCCGAGGCCATGAACGAGAACTTCCCGAAGACGAACCCCATCTTCATGATGGTCGACTCGGGTGCGCGCGGAAACATGATGCAGATGCGTCAGATCGCGGGTATGCGTGGTCTGGTGTCCAACGCGAAGAACGAGACCATCCCGCGGCCCATTAAGGCGTCGTTCCGTGAGGGTCTCTCCGTGCTGGAGTACTTCATCTCCACCCACGGTGCCCGTAAGGGTCTCGCGGACACCGCGCTGCGTACCGCCGACTCGGGTTACCTGACCCGTCGTCTGGTGGACGTCTCGCAGGACGTCATCATCCGCGAGGAGGACTGCGGCACCGAGCGCGGTCTCAAGCTGAAGATCGCCGCGAAGGACGCCGCCGGCGTGCTCCGCAAGGCGGACGACGTCGAGACCAGCGTGTACGCGCGGATGCTCGCCGAGGACGTCGTCGTCGACGGCAAGGTGATCGCTCCGGCCAACGTCGACCTGGGCGATGTCCTCATCGACCAGCTCGTCCGGCACGGTGTCGAGGAGGTCAAGACCCGCTCGGTCCTGACCTGTGAGTCCGCGGTCGGCACCTGCGCCTTCTGCTACGGCCGTTCGCTGGCCACCGGCAAGCTGGTCGACATCGGTGAGGCCGTCGGCATCATCGCGGCCCAGTCCATCGGTGAGCCCGGCACCCAGCTGACGATGCGTACCTTCCACACCGGTGGTGTGGCGGGTGACGACATCACCCAGGGTCTGCCCCGTGTCGTCGAGCTCTTCGAGGCTCGTACGCCGAAGGGTGTCGCCCCGATCTCCGAGGCCGCCGGCCGCGTCCGGATCGAGGAGACCGAGAAGACCAAGAAGCTCGTCGTCACTCCGGACGACGGCTCCGACGAGACGGCGTTCCCGATCTCGAAGCGGGCCCGTCTGCTGGTGGGCGAGGGCGACCACGTCGAGGTGGGCCAGAAGCTCACCGTGGGTGCCACCAACCCGCACGACGTGCTGCGGATCCTCGGCCAGCGCGCCGTCCAGGTCCACCTGGTCGGCGAGGTCCAGAAGGTCTACAACTCGCAGGGTGTGTCGATCCACGACAAGCACATCGAGATCATCATCCGGCAGATGCTGCGCCGTGTGACGATCATCGAGTCCGGCGACGCGGAGCTGCTGCCGGGCGAGCTCGTGGAGCGTACGCGCTTCGAGGGTGAGAACCGTCGTGTGGTCACGGAAGGCGGCCACCCGGCCTCCGGCCGTCCGCAGCTGATGGGTATCACCAAGGCCTCGCTGGCGACCGAGTCGTGGCTGTCGGCGGCGTCCTTCCAGGAGACGACCCGGGTGCTCACCGACGCGGCGATCAACGCCAAGTCGGACTCCCTGATCGGCCTCAAGGAGAACGTGATCATCGGTAAGCTCATCCCGGCCGGTACGGGGCTCTCCCGCTACCGCAACATCCGGGTCGAGCCGACCGAGGAGGCGAAGGCTGCGATGTACTCGGCCGTCGGTTACGACGACATCGACTACTCGCCCTTCGGCACGGGTTCCGGTCAGGCGGTTCCGCTGGAGGACTACGACTACGGGCCGTACAACGGCTGATGTCGGACGTCTTCTGACGTCGGAGCACGTCAGCGGCGGTTTGCGCGAGGCGGTCACCCCGGAGGGGGTGGCCGCCTCGCGGCGTTTTCGCCGGGCGTTTTCGCCGTGCGGTGCGCGCTTGGGGGGCTTGCGGTTCGTTTCGGCGGGCGTTGGTTTGTTGGGTGCGGGTGTGTGGTGGTTTCGGGGCGACGCCCGGCGGCCCGACACCGGTGCCCACTGCGGGGCGACGCTCTTCTACGACCTCCACCTCGACGGCGCGGTGACCGAGAACGCCGCCT